>CAYJAS010000093.1:5927-7044 GCA_964367895.1 uncultured Oscillospiraceae bacterium
GCTATGGAGGTTTCCTTCAACGGAGATAACACGGCCGGCGAGTTTTATTTCATGGTGAATGCCGCTCCCCTGCCCAACGGCGCTTTTAATGTCAGCGGTGGATTCGACCGCTCTTTGCTCTCTTTTAATGACTATGCGATTACGATCACCATGGGTCTTGATCGTCCCGAGCTGATTTCCTTTGTGGACGGTGAGGGCGCGGCATATGAACGCATCAGCCACCTTGCAATGTCGATGTTTGCTATGTTTGACTTTATCGAAAGTGTAGACTATACCATCATCTCTTACGATGCCGACATACTCGACGGCCCCACCGACTTTGCATTTTCAAGAGATTGGGCCGACAGGGTTGTAGGCGGCAATGTGCTTGACTACGGTTATGACCTCGACTCGGTTTTGTCCCTTTGGACAATGCCGATAACCGAGTACGGCCCCAGCCAGCCCGAGGAGCAGACCATAGAGGCACCTGCCGATGCATATATCTTTAGCGAAGAGGAGCTTGAGCTTTACAATTCCTCCTTTGGACTGCTTAATTACGATACCGGTATTCCTTACGACAGTGGTAACGGCAAACTTTTCTTCCAGTCCTACTATAGCAATCCGCTTGAGATGGACATCGGCGAATTTGTCTACTACTTCAGCTCTGAAAATATTACCGAGTTTACCTACGGTGAAGATGAGGAGTTTGAGACGATCAAGTTACACCCCGAGTTTTACTCTGACAAAAGTTTGAGCCTTACCGAATATCTCAACATGGGCTTTAACTATTACAAAATCCCCGGTGAAGATGTGGACATTGCTCTACAGGGGTATATGGGCGTATCCCTTTACGATTTTGATTTTATGATGTACACTTTGTATGACCCATATTATGATCGTTTCTACACAAATCCGAGCGATATGGGCATAAACGGATTTACCGCCAGTGACGGATATATGACCAGTGACGGAGTCATCACTCTGTATAACTCTTCCTCCGTGCTAACCTTGCACTACGATGCGGCAAACAACTTCACCAGAATTTATTCCTATTTGCCTTACTAATACATAATAAAAGAGCATAAAAACCGCCCTTCGGGGCGGTTTTTATTTGAAAAATCCTGACCCAAATGAATTG
>CAYJAS010000094.1:0-7023 GCA_964367895.1 uncultured Oscillospiraceae bacterium
ATAAACATAAAATAAACCTCACAAAATCCTCATATAAATAGCTTTATGATTTACTTTATTTTGAATAAATTGTATAATAAAGTAATCGAGTGATTTATATTTAATTTTAAAACTTTCCTATTAGGGGCGATGTGCGGGGTAACTGCTCCCCCTATGCAAAAATACTCTTTCCATTATTTTGGCGAGAGTAAAGTTAAATTACTATTTTATGCCGACATTGCTCGGCGGAATGGAGTGCTTTTATGAAGAAAATAGGGATATATATCGGATTAGCATTGATTGTTGTTGTGGGGATTTTTGCCCTTACTCAGCTCTCTTCAGGGCTTCGAGTGGAGAGTTTCGACGATTTTGTACTGCTCGCACATAGGAGCACGCCAAGCGGTATCACGCCCACCTCCACCTTTGTCCTCACCACCGATATGGAATATGAGGAAAGTGAGCTTAAGGAGGCTATTTCATTTACGCCTGAAGCCGAATTTGAATTTTCGGGTATGGGTGATAACAGCTACCTGATTACCCCTGTGTCACCTCTTTTATCAAATACAGATTACACCCTCAGCATAACCCCATCAAACTCCGATGTAGAGCCTTTAGTGAGGGCTTATTTTGTCTATGATGACTTTGAGTTTTTATCCTTTGAGGCGATGGACTACAATTATAGCGACACTCTCTGCTTCTCATTTACATCACAGCCTGAAAACATGGAGGCGTATGTATCTTTCACTCCTCCGCTTGCAGGTGAGTGGGAGTATATCCAAAACACCGCAGTATACCACTACGATTTATACGAATTTTATGAGCTCTCGCCTAATGGCACCAATGTTGAGATAAATATATCCGCCGATTTAGCGGATGTAAATGGCAATACATTGTCCGAGCCAATTACAATTGAGCACGACCTCGAAAAAGCGGAGGGTTATCCACTGCTTTCGGTATCGGATGTCTATAATTCATTTGATTCCTCGGTGCAGACATTCCTCCCAGACGAAATCCCCTATCTGCTTTTTGAAGAGGATATATACAACAGAGGCAAGGGTGCGGACGCAGAGCAAAGCACTATGGTTGATGTTACTGTCTCGGTATACAGTGTGGATGATTTAGAGGATTATCTCTACTATATGGAGGCTATAATGAATGTCCCTCTTCCATTTGTAGTTTCGGATAAGCATGAAGAAGTATTAAATTTTTCACAGCCGATTGAGATAGAGCCAAACACTTCCTATATAAACGACCTCTACCCCGTATATCTACCTCAAACACTGAGCATGGGCAGATATATTGTAATTACAAACGTGGATGGTGAGGATAGGAGCGACACCCTCTATTCACTCATACAAATAAGCCCTGTGGCTCATTACAGCGAATCTCGCACGGCTAATTCATTGCTTTGGCTAAACGATTCACGCACCGCCGCACCGATATCGCAAACTGCAATTAGCTATGGCAATTTCTCAGAGCTTCAAACCTCTTCTACCAAGACCAACGAAGACGGTATTGCCTTTTTACAACTCGACGAGGAAAAGCAAGGCGATGATAGATATTCCCATACACCTTTTTATTACTACACCTCTAAAGATGGTGCACTACACTGCGATTATTTAAATCTCACCACTGATTACAATAGCGATTTTTCAAAGAGTACATATGGCTATATCTACACCGATAAGAGCATATATCGCAATTCTGATAATATAGCATTTTGGGGTATGCTTCACCCGAGGGAGGGTGGCGTTATTCCCGAAAATGTGAATATAGTCCTACTTGAGGGATATGGTCAAAATATAGTTTACGAAGCTAAAATCACCATGAATGAAGATGGAAGTTTCAGTGGCAATATCCCCTTTGCAGATTTAGGTGATGGATATTATGAAATTGCACTTTCACCTTTTCTTAGCACTGAGGTAGAGAAAGATGTTTTTTCTCGGAGCTTGGCTTTTGGCGAAAATATAGAAATATCTGATTACAAAGTGCCCGATTTAATAGCGGATATTAAGTTGGATAAAGATTTCTACTACTGGAATGAGGATATCGTTCTAACTGGTAATGTAAGTTATTTTAATGGCACTCCATATGCAAATGGCGAACTAATGATAGATGCATATGGCTATATTGACGATATTTCAGCCGACAGAAAGCTATATATAACCACCGACGAAAACGGTAATTTCAGCTATACATACCCACTTTCCGAAATATATCAGCTTGCGAGTGGTGAGCGTGATTATTACTATACATCGGGCATCTACTTTAGAATATCTTCGGTTGGAGAAATAGATGTTCCCCTGCTCTTTGCGGAGAATGCAGCTTTCTTTAAAAGTGATATCATTATGGAAAATGAGACTATCACCTCTTCTGAAACAACCCTCGACCTTAATATAAACGCTCATGAGCTCGACGCTTCCCATTATACAATGCCCTACTGGGAGCATGAAAATGGCCTGGATAGCCTAAAGGGAGATGCACTTGAAAAAGAAATCACCGCCACCCTATATAAAGGGTATCAAAAAGAAATTTTAATCGGTGAAAGATATGATTCATACACCGGCCTTACCGTGCCTGAATATGATTATGAGTATGTTGAAGAAGTGGTTGAAATCTTTAATGTAACTACCGATGAAAATGGCGAAGCAGTTATAAAAGACCTACCGATGTCTGGAATAGACGACATTAATTATTTCATTAAGCTCAATTTCACCGATACCAAAGGGGATAATTTCGCAGACAAAGTATATCTCCATCGACCTTACGAAAATTTTGAAATCTACTATATGGATAAGAGTGATTACTTAATAGAATCGCCAAATATTTCACCCGATCAAGACGATTATTTGGATACGCCCGATACAATTGAGTTTGTCCCAAATGAGATTATCCCTCTAAGCATATCACAGCTTAGTGATGACATGAGCGGCAATATAATGCTGAGTAGTTACCAGTTTGATTATCTCTCTACTGAGCTTTACACAAGCCCTGATATTGAGCTTGCACTCAGTGAAGAAAATATACCAAAATTCCAACTCACAGGAGCTTATTTCGACGGTAAATACATCCACCCACTAAATAGCATAGACTTTGAGCTCATTCTCGAAGAAAGGGCTTTAGATGTTACGCTCGCCACCGATAAAGAGAGCTATAAGCCAAGCGAAGAGGCAAAAGTTGAAGTAATTGTTAATGATAGGGAGGGGCAGGCTGTTGCAAATGCCACAGTGGCTTTAAGCCTTGTGGATGAAGCTGTATTTGCACTTCGTGAAAACGATCCCGACTTTTTAAATACTTTCTACTATATGCGCTCTGTAAACACCCCCACTATAACATGGTCATACCATGCACCGCTTATTGAAAATATATTTGAGTATTTTAGTGGTAATCCTAATTTAGCAACTGGCGGTGGTAAAGGCGGCGGTGGTGGGGATATGGCTGATGCCTACGGCGCTGATGATAGCACCCGTGACGACTTTAGGGACAGCTTAGGAATTATTACTGCTCAAACCGATGAAAACGGCAAGGCTTCCCTTAGCTACACCCTACCCGATAGGCTTACCGATTGGAGATTTACCGCACTTGCAGTAAATGAAAAAAGCATGGGTGATAATGCCACTTCCACAATCTCAACACTTCCCTATTACATCCGTGCAATAATATCTCCCTACTACCTCTCGGGTGATAATATTTCATTCTCACTCTCCGCAATGGGTAGTTCTGTAAATGATGATATGGTGAATGATTTTATAGTTAGCATAGAAAAAAATGGCGATGAAGAAGCTTCCAGCATGAGTGCCAACGCCGATATGTCTGCAAGTGAGTCCATCGCCGCTACGAATATGAACATCACAGGAGCTACTACTACGACTACAGGTCTAAGTGCTACCGATGTAATAATAGAGCCTCTCACAGAGGGGGACTACTATGCTATAATTTCACTAAACAATGGTGAAAATAGTGATGCAGTAAAGCTCCCATTTACAGTAGTTGATACTACCGCCATAACCCGTGTGCAGAGGTGGGAAGATGTAAGTGATAGCACCCTACTCCCAGAAATAGATAGGGGCAGTGTAAGCATACATGTATATAATCCAAATACAATACCATTTTACATGGCGACACAAACAATACTTGGTGATAACAGCAGGCGTTATGATGTTGAAATGGCTACTAAAATTATAAATAAGCTAACAGCTGAGATGCAAGGAGAATCCTACTCCACACTTATAAGTGTGGATGGATACTCTTCCGATAATAAAAACTCCTACTACACACTCACGCCATACCAAAACGGCCCAGAGGATTATTTCTTCACCGCTCAAGCGGCTGTAATGCTCCGTGAGCTCGGATATAATGATGGTGGAAGACTAATGGAGTATAATTTAGATGAGCTTAGAAACTTTGATACACCTGAAGATGGCTTAATGCTCGTATATCCACATAGCAAGTATGCGGCACTTTATCTGATTATCTCCTCACTCGATTTTGAAAAAGAGTATGAAGAAGAAATGCTTAGCTATTTTGATGAGTTTGAGAAGATATCGAGCCCCATAAGCCCCTCACCCGATTTAAAGGCTATGATGTATTATATCTCTGCCATCTCCTACTATGATCAAGAAAAAGCTTTAGAGCTATTTGAAAGCGAGGTATTACCTGCGCTTGTGGTTGGGGATAATACTTCCTACATCCCATCATATGGGGATTATAATTCGGTAGAGCTAACAGCGGACTTTTTAATGGCAAGCATGCTCGTTGGCGGTGATGTAGAGGAGGAAAAACTTCTTAGATATATTGCCGAAAAGCAAAGCAACCCAGAAAGCAGAGGTATGTCGGCATTGCCACTTAGTCTGTATGCTACGAGATTTACTCCGTCCAGCGAGGGAGAAACTGCCGTGATATCCTATAATATCAGTGGTGAAGTAAGCGAAGAAAATGTACCAAATTCTTCACCTCACACAATTAGTTTAAGCTATGAGGAATATCAAGACTTCTCGCTAAGTATTGTAAGTGGTGAAGCGGTAGCACTCATTGAGTATGAAGGGTTAATCGAAGAGAGCGAATTTAGCATATCACCGAATGTAGAGATGCTTCGTGGGGAAATACAGCATGTAAACGGTGATTTATATAAAATAGTCTACGAGATAGGGTTTGATGAGCTCGCCGCCAAAGGAAGATATACTTTTGTGGATTTTGTGCCGTCGAACATGAGGCTACTTCTTGCCCACCCACCCGTTATTTCATCTACAACGGCGGAAGACTATATCCACTATGAGAGCGATATGCAAAATAGCCGTTTAATTGTTAACTTTGAGAGTTTCCGTGATGGAGCTAAATACTATAATATCGAATACTATATGATTAAAGTGAGCGATACCGAAGCTGTTTTTGATACTACATATCTCTACAATAGCGAAAGTATGACGGGTACTATTATCCCAAGAGTAGAGAATATTTCTACTCCAGAAATAGCAGAGGAAACTACTCAAACCGCTTCAAATATTAGCATGTCAAGCAGTGAATATAATCCCCTTGATAACGAGTATGAGAATGCGTATGTCGCCTCTTTGGTGGAGGAAAAGCTAAAAGAAATTATCTCCCCTAATGACAGCGACACTGAAAAGCTCCACGCAATATACAGCTATATAATCGAGAACACCCATTTTGCAGATCCTGTCGGCAGTGATATCTGGATGTATAGGGGGAGCGATACGGACACTCCCCCCTCATATGTAGAGACAAGGGCAATTTCCCCACTATTATTCGGGCTCGGTAGCTGTGAAGACTACGCTTCCGCCTTTGTACTGCTTGCAAGGGAGGCTGGTTTTGAAGCCGAGTATGTATTCGGGCAAACACTTTCCACCTATGGGGTATTTGTTGACCATGCATGGGCGGTGGTTGAATTAGACGGGGTTTATTACCATGTTGACCCACAGCTTGAAGACAATATAAGTGATGGAGTAAGTATTAGCAATCAATACTTTTTAAAGAGCGATAGGCAGTTTTTCAGCGACCACAGCTGGGGCGAGGGGATGATTGTTCATCGGCACACAATTGAAGAGGAGCTAAAGGAATACATAAGAAATTTTCTCACTCCGCCTAAATGCCCCACCGATGGCGATTTCTATCAGGCTACATGGATTGAAAAATCAATTAAACCCGATGCAGAGCAGATAGAAGCAGAGCTTAATGAGGAGCGTTTAGCTTATATATCGGCAAATGGCAAGCCAGCTCACCTAAATGAAAATTTTGCACCACCGATTGAGCTCAATCCGCTTGTGTTGGGCTGATTTTTGGTAATATAAATTTGCCATGTGAGCATCCATGCCCAGAGTAATTTAAATCATAAAACATTATGTGAATTATGTTCATCACCACCTAAAAACGAAAGGATGCCATTAAAATGAAAAAGATATTATCAGTTTTGTTATCAATCGGGATGTTATGTAGTCTATCCTCCTGCTCGGAGGAAGCTGCTTCAAGTGAAACTTCTTTGGAAGCCGAGAGCCAAAGCCAGACGGAGATATCTACCGAAAGTGAAGATACAGGCAACCACACAAACGAATATGTAAGTGATGGGGTAGCAGAAGAGGAGGATGGAGATTATCTCACTCTGACTTACTGGCTTAACAGCGCTGGGGATGGCTCTGATACGATGGATGTAACCTACAAAGAAGACGGTGTGCATGTGAATTTTTTTGACAGCCCCAAATTCGGCAATGGATATGCCTATATAAAAGATGCACGACTATTTAGAGGTGAAGCAGAATTTTACCCAGATGGTGAGGGAAATGGAAGTCCCCAGCCACTCCACTTTGTTAATATGCCCGAGTCTGTATTTGTTTCTCATAGTATAGAGGATATATATGATAGTGGTGTAGAGTACCTCAAAGATTTATCTGTTTCTGATGCATTTCTTCCGCAACTTATAGGAAGCGAGGGGCAAGATCAGCACTGGACTGCATATGATTTTAGTATCTACTCAAGCGAGAGCGGAGAGCTTGAGACCGCTAATACATACACAAATATGATTACAAACTATTC
>CAYJAS010000095.1:0-6990 GCA_964367895.1 uncultured Oscillospiraceae bacterium
AGCTAGCATCTTTCCATTTCGAGGCCTCTGCACAATTATTTCGAATATAACATTCTATATAAAAACGAAAGTTCGCTCTTTATGTGAATTTTATATGTGCAGAGGTCTTCATATAGCTTCCTCAAAGTGAGACCTCTGAACAATTATTTTCAAATATAGCTTGTGTATAAATTTTGAAAATTGTTCGAAATGTAAAATAAAGTGCAAAGGTAAAGGCACAAAAATCAATTGTTTTGCTCTTGATTTGCGTAATTGCTCGTACCTCGCAAATGCAAAAAACGGCTTTGCCGCCCGTTGGGTCGAACTTAACGGCGAAGCAAAGCTACGCCTATTCTTAATTTTTGCTCACATTAACTGCCGTCAACGCTTCATGAGACCCTACGCAATGCATTGCGCAGAGGTTTCAAGGTTGGAACGTATAAAAAAAGGGCTTACGCTATTAAACGTAAGCCCTTAAAATATATGGCGCGCCCAGGAAGATTCGAACTCCCGACCAAGAGCTTAGAAGGCTATTCATTAGTATTTTTATCAGTTTAAACTAGCTTTGATGAACTTATATAAAACCCTTGACAAATAAGCACTTAGAACATATTTACCTTACATAAGCTTTAATAAACTTGTACAGGTTTAGAGGGAAATCCTTGTACTATCCTTGTACAACTTGTGAGGGGGACAGATGGCTACTAAGTGGGTAAGTGTAGCAAGAGGCATTCGCTACCGTGAACACGCAACACGCAAGCACGGTAAGCGTTTTGACAGATACTTCAGCCTTGCCTATTGGCTTAACGGCAAGACCGTATCTGAGGGCATAGGGTGGGCGTCTGAGGGCATAACTCAAGCCTACTGCGAAGACCTACTACGCACATTGAAAATCAACCAGAAGGAAGGCGTAGGGCCACAAACGTTAAAAGAGATGCGTGAAGCTAACCTTGAAGCACAAGAAACTGAGAAGAAAGAAAAGCAAAAAGCAGCCTCACTCACCTTACCGGGCATTTTCTTTGATGGTTATCTTGCCTACACCGAAGACGAAGGAAAAACACAAGCTACCATTGAGAAAGAAAAAGGACGCATGACAAATTATATAAGCCCATTTTTTGGCAGTACCTCCATATATGATATTGATGTGCGAATGATGGACAAATTCCTTAGCCATTTGAACGAGGCAAAATCAAAGCATACCGGCAAAGAGTTAAGCGCACAAACAAAAAAGCACATAATCAATACTATATCACAGATTTTCAATTATGCCATATCACGCATTGATAATGCCATTAAAAACCCGGTACAATTTATTAAAAAACCTAGTACTCAGGCCGCAAAAAGAGAAAGACATTTAACTAAACAAGAGGCAATCATTTTACTTGAAGCCTTAGCAGAACGTAGCCTAAACACGCACGATATGGCACTTTTAAGCTTGTATTGTGGACTTAGAGCAGGTGAAATACTTTCCCTAACATGGGGATGCATAAACTTTGACGAAAAAAAATTACTTCTAAAAAATACAAAAAATAAGAAAAATCGTCATGTAGACATTATCCCAGAAGTTGAACGAATGCTGAAATTAAGACGCAATGGGCAAAAACTAACCGAGAAAGTTTTCCCTAATGCAGAAATATCAAAAACCTTTGAACGCACTGTATCGGCACTAGGCTTTAATGATGGGCAACTTGATAGATGTGACAAAGTTGTTTTTCACACTTTGCGCCATACATTCGCTTCATGGCTTGTATCTTCTGGCGCACCACTTCATACAGTAGGAAAATTGCTAGGGCATAGCTCAACGGCAATGACTGACCGCTATAGTCATCTATGTCCAGACTCCCAAAAAAAGGCTACCTCTATTCTACACGGTATTTTAGATGAGCCAAAAGCCGCCACAAGTATTCCTTTTAGCAAGGCAAAATAAGACAAGATACGGATTGACAATATACCACAGAGTGATATATTTTATATCAAACAGGAACGCATAATTGAAGCACGTTAAAATACAATACACAAAGAAAGCTAAGAAAGGGCGTGACCAACTTAGTCAGAAGGAACTATCCATTATTGAACTTCTTGAGCAAGACTTGCGAGATACTGCCGGTAAACCTTTTGGGCGTGGGTGGGATAGCCTTGGAATGCTCAAAGGTACAAACCTTATGCACTGCCATATAACATACAGAAAAGTCGCTGTGTGGGAAGTGCAAGAAGAAGGCGATACTATACAAATTATTCTTTGTCGCTTTGAATATGTAGGCACAAGAGAAAAAGCACCCTATAAATAGCTAAATAGGAGTAAAAAAATGTCATCCACAAGTACTTTATTTATCAGCCATGCGCGGATTGCTTTACCTTGTGATGCTTTTCCCCTTGTTATTGAACTTGTACAGCGTCTAGGCGGGGAAGTTATAGCGGAGGAAGAACATACCACGATTCCCCCTATTCCAGAGCGTGAACGCATGGGGCGTATGCTAAAGGGTGCAAGGTTACGGGCGAACATGACGCAAAAGCAACTTGCAAAAGCTATCGATGTGCCACAAGGCCATATTAGCGAATATGAAGCTCACAAAAGACCCATACCAAAAGCAAAGGCCACCTTGCTTGCTGAGGTGCTGAATACTGTCGAAACGCATTTTATGGCATAGTTAAGAGAGATAAATTCAACTTTTCTTAAGAAAGGTTGAATTTTTTTTATTTTATAATTCAATAGCTTGTCTATGCTTTTGACATTGTGGCTACTTAGAGAATTTCTCTAAGTAGCCTTTTTTTATGGGGAATAGAATTTTGTCAAGAAGAAATTGTTAATTATTATAAGCATTTACAAGCTTTGATGATGTGATTATAAGAGAGTCAAAGATTAAAAAAATGGAGGTCTATTTATGTCAAACGTACATCATTTTACGCGAGTTTTTGAAAATGCACCCGCTTGGATGACAAGAAAAAGTGTTCATGAAGTTTCTGGTGGGTTAGTTGCGGTATCAAGTCTTGCCACGTACGACTGTCAAGGTCGTGGAATTAAAGGGAAAAGACTTATAGGAAAGAAGGCGTGTTATCCTAAAAACGAGGTGTTTCAGTGGCTTATGGCTTATATGGGAGAAAATTTGGAAGCTCAAGAGGCATGAGAGAAATTCTAAAAAGGCAAAAGCCCCGCCAAGTAGCAATTGGCGGGGCAAACTATCTATAACTTCAAACTATTACAAGGAAATAATATGGCAGATTTGCAATTTAGTCAAGAGAAAAAACTTCCCTTCTACAAGGCACAGAACATACCTGACCTTCTAAAAGAAGGGAAAAATTCTGTGTTGTGGATGGCTTCACCAAGAGTCGGCAACCCTAGTAAGCAAGACAAATTACCGATTGACCCTTCAAAAGAATGCCTTGCAAGTGTTACAAATTCACATTCATGGGGTACTTTTGCGGAAGCTCTTTCAGCTTTTGAGCGATTAAAAGGAAGGCAAGCAACTTTCAGCACTAGTAAGGGGCAGCGACAAGGAAAAATTTCCGGCACGGGTATCGTGATGACTCCAAAGCTTGGGCTTGTTGCAGTTGATTTAGATTGTTGCTTCCATGATAACGGCACATTGAAGCCTTGGGCACAGGATTTTATGGATACATTAAACACTTACACCGAGCGCAGCCCAAGCGGTAAAGGCTTGCGCATGTTTGTTAAAGCAAAATTGCCTAAAAAAGGTATGCGTAAAGGGGAGATTGAGCTTTACGCCGAGGGGCGTTTTGTAACGCTCACAGGGGACATTTACGGGGCAAAAAAGGACATAGAAAGCCGTCAATCTGAACTAGATAAACTTGTAGAAAAGTATTTCCCCCCAAAAATTGAAAGCACTTCAGAAACTACGAGCTGTGAAAAAAGCCCTTTATCCGATGAGGAAATCCAAGCCCGCCTTGAACTGGCGCGGAGAGCAAAAAACGGAGCAAAGTTTATTGCGCTACATGATGAGGGGGACAGTAGCAACTATTCTTCACAAAGCGAGGCGGAGAGTGCGCTTTGCGTGATGTACGCATTTTGGCTAGACAAAAACCCCGTGGCGATGGATACGGCTTTTAGAGAAAGCGCGCTATTTCGCCCTAAATGGGATGAGTTCCGAGGGGAAAGAACCTACGGTGAAATGACCATAGCTAACGCGATAAGTTTAGTAAAGGAGACATATTCACCACCTCAGCAAGTAGAGCAGAGCGAGCAAAAAGGCAGCCCAAGCCCACATGTACAAGCCGCAGAGCGTTTTTTAGCAAAGTATCCCGACACAAAGTTTCACAATGGATTTTTCTATATGTGGGGTGAACGGTGTTGGGTGAAAACTGACAAGGCAGAAATACAGCGGAAAATCCTGCTCCTAGAAGCCCCGATAAATCGACACACTAGCAAAGCTTTTGTGAAAAATGTTGCTGAGATTTTGGAGCTATTGACAGTTACTGAAGAAAGTTTTGATGCACACCCTTTTAGGTTCAATTTCCAAAATGAATCCGCCCTTATTGATATTAAGCAAGGGCGGATTCATTTTACCCAACCAGAAAAAGCGCATCTACTCAGCAAGATGAATCCGCACGAAGTGTTAGTAGGTGCAACAAGCTCAGATGCACCATTATTTATGGAAACATGCAAGGCGTGGTTTGTAAATGATGAGGATTGCGCGGATAAAATAGCGTGTCTATTGGAGGCTTTAGGCTATTGTTTTGTAAATGATGCACGGCTTGAAAAGTTTATCATTCTTCTAGGGCAAGGCGCTAATGGAAAAAGCCTTTTCCTTAATCTTGCCACAAAAATACTGGGGGCGGAAAATGTGGCGAGCGTTCCCTTAAGCATGTTAGGAAATCGTTTTTATTGTGCTGAATTATATGGGAAAAATGCAAATTTTATTAGCGAGCTAGACACCTTTGAAAAGTCACCAGACGGACGGCAAAAAACATTAGCTTCAGGCGATAATCTCACAGCAGATTTTAAGTATGGCAAGCCATTTTCTTTTAAAAATACAGCTACCTTAGTAATTGGATGCAACCACCTACCAAAAGTAGATGATTTTAGCCCTGCATTTTTTAGGCGGGCAATTGTGCTGGGATTCAATCGAATCTTTGCAGAGCACGAACAGGATAAAGGCCTACTTTCTAAGCTTGAGCCGGAAATACCTGCAATTATCGGCTTGAGCTTAGAGGCTATCGCTAAGGCATATCAGCGGGGACATTTTACTATACCACAAAGCGGTGTTGAACTTGTCCGAAAATGGCAAAGCGAGGCTGACCAAATTAAGGCGTTCATTTTTGAAGAATGCGCGCTTATCCAAAGCGCAAAGGAGCAAGTCACAGAGCTTTATCGCCAATACTTGCACTGGGCGCAAGATGCCGGAGTAAGGCGCACCGTGACAAGAGGCGGGTTTACAAAACGTCTAGCAGCTATGGGGGTTGTTTCTGAAAAATCCACAGGCGGAATGTACTTTTACAAGGGCATTCTTCATGGCTTTTTAGACGATTTATAAAATTTATAAATTTTTGAAAGTGGAGCAAGTGGAGTAAATTTTGAACTTAATATATAGGATTTTGTATCTGTGATTATAGAGCGCATATATAAACTAGTATATAAAAAGTATTTCTTAAAAAACTCCACTTGCTCCACTTATCAAGATTTGGATGTGTAAAAATTGGCTATGGTAGCAATGAGGAGAGGCTTGAGACAAAACACAAAAAGGAATTTTTATGAATATTCTAGATTACCGAAGCTACCCGCCGAAAGTGCGGAAGCTTCAGAGAAAACTTGATTTTTTAGAGGATGCGCTTGTAAATGCGCAGAACTTCACACAGAAAAGTGCGATTTTATTGGAAATTTTTTCAGTAAAATCAGAAATTACACGTGAAATAACAGAGATTTTAGCTAATGACCGCTGAGGAGGATTTTTATGGATTTTAAAACCAACCCCGCCGCCGCAAAAGAGCTTTTACTAAGCCTTTGTGATTTAGGCAATTTTCTGAACGTGGTTCGGGGCCATGGCCCGGTGACAGTGCCCACAGAACTTGTGCATCAGTTTCAAGAGACAGTTCGCAATTTTTCACAGCTCAGTGAGAGTGTTTTTGTGGAAGTGCCAAGCCCAAAAAAGCGTAAACGCACTGTGATTTTTGATGATTTTCGACAAGGAGGGCGCCGCTATGGGCACAGAAACCGCTATTAAAAGTCAACTCGATGAGCTTCAAGCTCAGCTTGTCGAAGCCAAGAAAGCACTCAAAGCCTTTGAAAAAGTTCAAGATTCGTATGCAAATTTTGACCATTGGCACGATTTCCAAAGGACACTAAGTCTCATTCGATTTACTTTGAGCGAAGTACAGCGGATGAAGCCTAATTCCCCTATCGGATAAGGGAGTTTTTAATCAATTTTAATAAATGTTTAAGCCCGTTTTGCCGCGAAGTAAAGCGGGCTTTTTTGCAGTTTTTACAAATAAATACGCAGTTCATAATTTACCCAAAATGTTTTTTTAGGCACGGGTCGGTACTTATCGCTTTGAGGCCGTAATGATTGAGCATACCCCCTAGCTTACCACGAAAGAAAATGCTGGCCCTGCACAGCATTGCACAGCACCATGCAGCCTTGCACAGAGCTACCACCTCAGCAAAGGACATAAAAAAATGCCAAGCTCAGGCCGTTCCCGAGCTTGGCAGGCGGTAATGCGCGCCTTGTGTTCGTGACATAATCGACTATAATTCTATAACGTTACGGTGTCAATGGGAGTGCTGAGGTGGTATGTGGACGCTAGGGCTTAGTGTGCTTAGCACAAAATAGGCATTGGCTCATATCCGATGCTTCAATAGTAGGCTTATTTTGAGGCTTGCTTGTGGCATAATAGAGAATGACCACTATGCTCTGTTCTCTGTATGGTCGGAAAACCTTGTACAATACTTGTACAAAAACACCTCGCACAAAAAATAAGGCACTCACATTTTCTGTAAGTGCCTGAAATATATGGCGCGCCCAGGAAGATTCGAACTCCCGACCAAGAGCTTAGAAGGCT
>CAYJAS010000096.1:0-6977 GCA_964367895.1 uncultured Oscillospiraceae bacterium
ACATCGTTGACATTTGTGCCGGTCGGGCCGGTCATTATAAGTCCATCGCACGCTTTTAGTGCGCTGTAGGCGTCATTATTCGCCAGTGTATCGTAAATTGAAATGCCCATTTCGCTCAATTTCTGCGCCGTTTGCCCGTCGCAGTATCCGCCGGCGGCGTCTGTCGGGCCGTCTGTACCGTCACTTCCGACAGAGAAAATTGCAACATTTTCAAGCCTTTTTATGCCCTCGGCGGCCGAAAGCGCGAGCTCTTGGTTTCGTCCGCCCATGCCATTTCCGGTCAGCTTTACCACCGTTTCGCCCCCCGCAATAAAGGCGAGCGGTCGCTCACTTGCGCTGTGCGCCCTTGCAATCGCCGCCAAAAATGCCCCTGCTTCACGAGCCTGACAGTCGAGGCTGTCTGTCAAAATAGTCGGTCCATAGCCGAGCTGTTCACAGGCCACGGCGGCCGCATGGCACAGTTCTCGCACACTGCCGGTGACGAGGGTTTCGATGTTAGACAGCTTTTTGGGAGTTTCGGCTTCGAGCAGTTTCAGCCCTTCTTCGGTCAGCGGTAAGCTGTACTTTTGTGCAATGGCCAGTGCCTGCTCGCTTGTCGAGCTGTCCGGATATGCAGGGCCGGAGGCTATCATGTCGGGCGGATCGCCCAAAATATCCGATAAAATGACCGAAAAAACCTTTGCCGGGGCGCAGTGTAGGGCAAACTTTCCTCCCTTTACCGCCGAAAGGCGTTTGCGGATTGTGTTCATCTCGACGATGTCGGCACCACAGGCCAGCAGTGCACGGTTTACCTGCTCATATTGCTCGATAGGGAGTAGTGGCGACTCGAAAAGTGCAGATCCTCCGCCTGAAATAAGCAGTAGCACGGTGTCACTTTCGGTGAGGTGCTCGGTCAGCGCGAGTGCCTTTTGGGCGGCCGCAAAGCTGCGCTCATCGGACACAGGATGCCCTGCTTCGCAGATTTCAAGATTGCCGATTTCACCCATGCTGTGCTGATATTTTGTGATAACAATCCCACAATTTATGCGCTCGCCAAGCTTACCCCATGCGCTGTGCGCCATCGACCAGGCCGCCTTGCCTATTGAGACAAGCACTATTTTCCCATCACCGAAATCTTTTCCGTCAAGCGCACGAGCTACGGCGGCATCGGGCAGTACCGCCGATATCGCTTGCCTTGCTATTTGATCGCAATGTTCACGCAGTTTCATGGGCATTCCTCCAAGCCATTCACAATTACTCTAATCGATATGTACCATTAATCGCAAGGAAAGTCAATATAAACCCCGATAAGTTTAAAAAATATTGCCGCTTTTATTATAAAATCTTTGTCGATAGCCTCATATTTAAATATTGCATCAGCTAATGCTTGTGCATACTATATTTATCAGGTAAGCTCTGATTTCTATGTACACTTCTTTTGAAATATGGTATAATTATATAAAAATATATTTTTGTCTTGCAGATGCTCGAGGGCGAACACAGCGTCGCTTGTTATCATCATGACAAGACGGCATTCTAACAAGAGGTGAAGGTATGAATGATTTAACAAATATACTGTCCCGCTACCTGCCCGATGAGTATACAGCGGTTTCTTATGCCATTTCGGTAGGGGATAAGGTATACAGCGGGGGATGCGGTGAGGGAGATATCGGCAAGTCCACCTTTAACGTGGCATCGGTGTCAAAGGTTTACTGTGCTGTTGCCGTCATGCAATTGGTGCAGCGTGGCACGGTTTCGCTTGACACACCGGTCGTGAACTATTTAAAAGACCTTGAGTATAAGGACAAGCGCTTTGAAAAGGTGACACTTCGCCAATGCCTCAGCCATTCTTGCGGACTCCCCGGAACCCAGTGGAAAGGGTTTTCCGTGCTGTCCGAGCAGGATGAGGACTATTACAGCTATGTGCGTGAATATTTAAAGCACAATATGCTCAAAGAGGAGCCGGGAGTATATTCGGTATACTGCAATGATGGATTTACCATAGCTGAGATGGTTGTCGCACAGATGTCGGGTATGAGCTATAGCGAGTATGTAAAGACTCATATTACCGAGCCGATAGGTGCGCACTCGACAAGGTTTGCAGATACGCTAAATGCCGAATATCCGCTTGTAAAGCCCAAGAAAAAGACTTCTGAAAAATTGCTTTGCATGGGTGCGGCGGGTGTTTCGACAACAATGCTTGACCTTATTCCGTTTGGAAAATTGTTTTTAAAAGAAAACAGCATTCTCACCGAGCACAGCAAAGAGGAGATGGCAAAAAAACAGGGTAAAACCTTTTTGAGCTATGATCAAAAATCAGAGCTTTACGGTCTTGGTTGGGACAATGTTGACTACCGTTTTGAGGGATATAACCTCGGCGACAATGTTCTGCAAAAGGGTGGAAACAGCTTTAGATTTTCAACACAGTTTTTGGTAGTACCCAAGTACAATGCCGTGCTGGCCATCTCACAATCGCATGACTGCAAGCTCGACCATACTGCCGTATTGCTTCGCCTTTTTGCGGCGTTGATGGCACAGCAAAGTGAGAATATTATTTCGGGAACACATCTTCCGAGCAAAACGGATATTGAGGCATACAGTGGCGATTACTTTGTGCCGAGCGCACAGCTGTGCCTGAAAATTGAGGGTTCGACTGCAGATATCATTAAAAAGTCGTATCGTGACAAAGAGAGAACTGTTACAAAGGCACTGCACTGGGTAGGCGGCCATTTTGTCGATGACAAAAATCATGTATATTTGCTCGAAAAACATGAGGGCAAGGCATATATGCTGACAGAGTTAAACGGCAGACTGAGCCCGATGGCGCAAAAGGCACAGCCCATGGGAGAGTGGAACAGCGCATGGGACAGCAGGCTCGGCAAGCTTTTTGTTGCAGTCGATTTCACCAAGAGTGATATAGTTATAAGCGATATAATGACCGGCTTTGCCGTTGAAAAATCCGATGTGCAAGGTGTTTATATGCTCTCTTTTTCCGGTCGCAGTGACACGGGGGTTTACGGATTTTTTGAGGCGGCGGTCATTGCGACCTCCGATGATGAGGGTGCGAGCTTTTTGTCAACTCCGGGAAATCCGAGCCGCGATTTGATTTATCCCGAGTTTTACAGCGAGGGCGGAAGCGATTTTTGCAAGGTAGCCTCATATAAATATCAAGCGGTGCAGTCGCTCCCGGTTTACAATGGTGAAACTTTCGAGCAAGGCGCAGGTATTTACAGGATAGAGAGCAAGCTTGAAACTTTGCCGGATTGCCCGGAAGAAGGCCGTATACTTGTGATGAATGACAAGGCGGTCACCGTTTATGACAGCTTGTCGGAGGCTGAATACAAGCCACTCGAGCAGGGAATTATTGCATTTGTAAAGTAGCATTTAAAAGCCGTCCGGTTTGGGCGGCTTTTATTAATGATATTTGTGTTGGTCGGCAGTGCATCTATTGCGAAATAGGGGCGGAAATATTTATTTTAATCCGAGTTCAATATTTGCGCTTGACAAATAATACAGCATATGATAACATTGTTATTAAAAATATAGGCGTTATGTGAGGTGGCGTTTTTGAGTTATTCATCGCAGCTTACCAAAGAGCGAATTATCGCTTGTGCTAAAGAGGAATTTCTCAAAAAAGGCTTTATTAATACAAGCTTGAGAGAGATTGCAACAAGCGCAAAAGCAACAACAGGAGCTGTCTACAACCATTTTAAAGGTAAAGAGGGCTTGTTTGAAGCGATAGTCGGCGATTTTGCAGATAAATTGCTTGAGCTATATACAAAAGCACATGAAGAAGTAGAGGGGCAATATGATTTTGACAGTGCCGATGTAACAGACAATATGGGAAAAGGCACAAATTTGATTTTGGAGTACCTCTATTCAAATTTTGAACTGTCAAAACTGCTGTTTTGCTGTTCGACCGGAACAAAATATGAGAAATTTGTAGAACAGCTTATTGAAGTGGAAGAAAAATCATCTCTTGTTTTTATGGAGAATGATAGCTTCAAACCGACAAAAATAAACAGGTTTTTTGTTCATGTCATTTCAACCTCGGGCATTAACAATATGCTCGAAGCCATTCACCATGATTTGAGCAAAGAAGAGGCCTTTGCATACATAGGTAAGATTCAGCAGTTTTATTATGCAGGGACAAAGGAAATACTCGGATTTTAATTTGGAATTTTTAAAATATTGGGGAGGCAGCCCCAATATTTTTCAAAGATTAGGTTAGCGAAAACTAACTAAAATATAACATAGGGGGTGCTGAAAAACCAAGGGTTTGCAAAAGCTTTTTGTGAAGCCGACTTTTTCAGCGTCACCAAAAAGAAGGAGATATTTATGAAAAAGCAAAAACAAGAGCCCCTACTCGGCAGGCTATACGCCTTTGCGGGAGGGTACAAGCACCTCACCACTTTGGGTATGATTTTGTCCGGGATCAGCGCAGTTATGACACTTCTCCCAATAATTTTCATTTACAGAGGGGTGAGCGAGATTATTCAGCTTTACCCGAATATTACACTGACCGATAGCATTGTCGCAAATGCTTGGCTTGCTGTCGGCTCTGCCATCGGCGCAATGATTGTGTACTTAATAGCGCTAATGTTTACCCATATTTCGGCATACCGAATTGCAAAAAATATGAGGAAAACGGCGCTCAAGCACATTATGACCTTACCACTTGGATTTTTCAGCGAAACAGGGAGCGGTAAACTGCGCAGAATTATCAATGACAGCGCAGGCGCAACCGAAACATATCTTGCCCACCAACTGCCCGATTTAGTGGGTGCGTACACAACGCCGATTGCGGTGCTCATCGTGCTGTTTGTATTTGACTGGCGACTTGGCCTTATCAGTCTTGCACCAATTGTTTTAGCGACAATTTCAATGATGTCGGGCATGGGTAAAGACCAACCCGAGAGGATAAAACAATATCAAACGGCACTTGAAAATATGAACAACGAAGCGACCGAATATGTTCGTGGCGCGCCTGTTGTAAAAACTTTTAATCAATCGGTGTTTTCCTTTGAGCGCTTTCACGGCGTGATAAACACCTACAAAAAATATGTGTCAGGTTATTCCTATCGCATGAGAATGCCTATGACAATGTTTCAAGTTTTTCTTGCAAGCACTCCGATATTTTTGGTGCTCAGTTCGATCTTTATGATAAGCGGTCAAAGTGATATGACAAGCTTCTTTTTAAGCTTTTTCTTTTACCTTATTTTCACTCCTATCGCATCGCTCATGATGATGAAAATTATGTGGGTTATGCAACATTCAATGCTTGCAAACGATGCAGTTAACCGCATAAGCAATTTGCTCAATGAAAAGCCCCTTGCAAAACCGACTGCGGCAAAATCTCCGAAAACTGCCGAAATAAAGATGGAAAACATCAGTTTTTCTTATCCGAACACCGATAAAAAGGTAATTGATAATGTAAACATAAGCATAAAAGAGGGGCAGACGGTAGCTTTTGTCGGGCCGTCCGGAGGAGGAAAAACCACCCTTGCAACTCTTATCCCTCGTTTTTGGGATGTTGACAGCGGAACCGTTTCGATCGGCGGAATTGATGTAAAGAGCATTGACAATGCAGATCTTATGAAAAATATCGCCTTTGTTTTCCAAAACACAAATCTATATAAA
Organism: uncultured Oscillospiraceae bacterium; assembly: GCA_964367895.1. Taxonomy (GTDB): domain Bacteria; phylum Bacillota; class Clostridia; order Oscillospirales; family Butyricicoccaceae; genus CAYJAS01. Next base: position 5,620 of record CAYJAS010000096.1, read on the forward strand.
GCGAGCATTTTGGACAATTTGCGTGAGGGTAAACCCGATGCTACCATAGAAGAGGTGAACAAAGCGCTGAAAGCCGCAAGGTGCGAAGATATAATTGCAAAATTGCCAAACGGAGTTGATACAATTTACGGAACAAAAGGGGTCTATTTATCGGGCGGGGAGGCGCAGAGAATTGCCCTTGCAAGAGCGATTTTGCGTGATGCGCCGATAATTCTGCTTGATGAGGCAACGGCATTTGCCGACCCTGAAAATGAGCATCAAATCCAGCTTGCTTTTAATGAACTCACCAAAGGGAAAACAGTGCTGATGATTGCACATAGACTGTCTACCGTTAAAAATGTCGACTTAATTTACGTTATAGCCGATGGGCAAGTGGTAGAGCAAGGCAGGCATGATGAGCTTGTAGCCAAAAACGGACTTTACAGCGAAATGTGGACAGAGTACAATAACGCATTTATTTGGAACGAGGTGACTGCATAATGAAAAAATATTTGCAAAAAACTTTTGCGCTGACAGAGCTTGGCGCAAGCGAACTTCTTAAAGCGAGCATAATCACGGTATTTATAAATATTGAAATTATGGCGCTCAGCGGTATTTCCTATTACTTTATACAAGACACACTTATGCCTATTTTGGAAGGCACGGCGCCGGTCTACACGGTTTTGTTTTATATCGCTTATGCAGCATTTATTGTATTAATGCTCACAATACTCTATTATTTTCAGTATAATTTTTGTTTTATCTCGGCCTATGAAGAAAGCGCAAACATGCGCATTTCCCTTGCCGAAACTTTGCGCAAACTGCCACTTTCGTTCTTCGGCAAAAAAGATTTATCCGATTTAACCTCAACCATAATGGGCGATGTAACCATGATGGAAAATGCATTTTCCCACTTCATCCCCGGATTTATCGGCTCAATCATATCAACAATCATTATGGGAATTGGCATGTTTGTATTCGACTGGCGACTTGCCCTTTCGCTCACTTGGGTTATACCTATATCATTTACACTGTGCATTGCAACAAAAAAACTGCAGGATTATTTTACCTTGAAAACAAAGGTCATTCAGCTAACTTATCTTGATAAAATTCAAGAGTGCCTTGAAAATGTAAAGGATATTAAGGCAAACAACAGAGAAAATGCACACCTCAGCATTATGGACAGCCATTTTGATAATCATGAAAAAGCGAGCATCAAGGCTGAGTTTGTTATGGGTACCTTTGTGAATTTGTCGCAGATGATACTCAAAGTGGGTATTGCCACAACTATGATAGTCGGAGTAACACTGCTGGCGTCGGGGCAAGTTTCACTACTGACTATCCTTGTGTTTCTGATGATTGCCTCGAGGATTTACGAC
>CAYJAS010000097.1:0-6909 GCA_964367895.1 uncultured Oscillospiraceae bacterium
TGCGGAAAAAGCCCACGGCGGTTGCAACATGCCACCGGCATGTCGCTAAGTGCCGACTTTTCAAGTCCCACATTGATAAACAAACCATAAAGAAAAAAGCACCCTAATGGGTGCCTTTTGGGTAAACACTCTGAGGGACTTGCTTTTTCTGCGGAAAAAGCCCACGGCGGTTGCAACATGCCACCGGCATGTCGCTAAGTGCCGCCGCATCTGTCCCTCATCGATAAAAAAATCATAATAAAAAACACACCCAAAGGGTGTGTTTTTTATTATGGTGGACTCTGAGGGACTTGAACCCCCGACCCTCCGCACGTCAAGCGGATGCTCTAGCCAGCTGAGCTAAGAGTCCGAGTGGCAGAATTACTCTGCCAAATTATTATATACCTTATGATAGGTAGATGTCAACAAAAATTTTCATAAAATGCGTAAATTATGATTGGGGCACCATTTCACGCTCGTAAAGATTGATGCTGTCGTAATCGATATCGGCAGAGCCGTCTTCAAACAAATCATCCATCCACGCATAGTACTGCTCTTGTGTGGTGGTCTGTGCAAGGTTTTCGTATGCGATATCGCTCCAGCCCGACATATACATAATGTGATAACCGTAATCGGTCTGCACAATGCCGCTGTCGCCTATCGCCCGTCCCTCTTCAAAGCACCAGAAGTCAAACTCTTCTACCATTTGCCCGGGGGTGACATTTTCGTAAAGTCCGCCAGTCCCCGCAGAGCCGGGGTCTTGGGTATGCTCGGTAGCCAGTGCGGCAAAAGAATCCTCTGTCGCTTCGCCTTCCGACCACTCGAAGTACAGGTCGTTTGCAAGTTGCTCTGCATCTTCCATTGCCTGCTCGGTGTCGTCAGTCGGGGATATCAGAATGTGGCGCACATTCACGCCGAACTTTTGCTCTGCCTCAAGATGGATATTGCTCTGATAAAACTCATCATAAATCGAGTTGGCATATGCCGAAGAAATCATATATTCGGTCATAAACTCTATATACCCATCCACCGTAGCGACAGGACCAAAGGTCGCTTGGAGCAAAGCGTTGGCATCATCAAAGCCATATTCAACGGCCGATAATTCAAGTGAATCTTCCATACCGTCAAGCTCTGCGGTCACCTCGGCAGGCGGTATAAAACCGTCATCGGTGGCCATTTGGCTCAATATGACCGACTGCCCCCAAGTCTCAACGGCAAGGTCGATAAAATAAGTTGCCCAAGAAACTTCGGTGCCCTGCATGACCTGTTGGCTAAGCGCAGTCATCGGATCAAGTAGCATAGAGATATAATCGCCGTAGGTCTGCTGTACAAACATATACTCGTTCCAGTAATAGTAAAGAAGTTTCGAGTTTGACATGCTGTAATCTTCAAAGGTTGCGACTAAAGTGTCAGAAGTTGTGTCGGCGTTGTCATAATCCGGCAAATCAAGGCTTGTCGAGGGGACAAGGTCGCTGACATCGGGGGTGTCACTATCGCCTGCGGTGTCATCGGTTGCACCGTCTGCGGGTGCATCGGGTTGATCGCTAAGCTCGCCTATTCCGCCGAGTATATCGCCGAACACAAAGATGGCAAGGGCTATAATTACAGCGGCCGCAAGGGCAAGGGCAATTACTCCGCCCGGCTTCATACCGCTTTTTGTGGACGGCGGGGTGCTATTTTCGCCGTTTGCAAGGCCTGCGGGAGGGGGAAGATGTCCCTGTGGCTCGGTCTCAGCTTCCGGCTGAACCGGCGGTAGCTCCTCGGGCAATTCCATCTCGACCTCCGGTACAATCTCGGTTTGCGGTGTGGGCTCGTCAGGGGGAAGGATTTCCGCTAAAGGTGCAAAACTCTCCACCTTAGATCCGCACTCGGGGCAAAAGGTCTGCCCGTCATCAATCGGCGTGTTGCAGTTGGTACATTTCAATTTAATCACTCCTAAAAATTAGCCTGTTTTTCATAAACAGCAAAAACAGAATAACACAATCGTGCATCTTTTGCAAACAAAAGAGCGGTAAACAGAGCAGAATTAACATTCAATTCATTATTTTCACGCTCTGCCTTTTAAGTTAGCTGCTTTTTTGCAAAATGCAAGTCGGCGAGGGAATGACTGTCCTCTTGAAATGCGTCCTTTTTTGTGCTACACTGTAAGCATAGGGTAACACAGTGTGCCGTTTTACATTGTTTAGGGGGTGAAAGGTATGGAGCAAAACAACAAAATGGACAGCGTAAAGCTACAAGAAGAGATTGAGAAGCTTCGAGAACCTATAGGCTCACTTACACGCGGGGGAGTGGTGCTTTTTGTCCTGTTTATGGTTATCGGAATTGGTGCGGGAATAAATGCCGAACAGCTTGAGTATGCAGGTGCGGGGGCGGTTGCCACCGCTGTAATTGTGTGCACGATACTCATGCTCGCTGCAGGATTCTGCTGGTCAAAAGCTGAAAAGCGTAAACGCAAAATAAAGGATTTGCTCGGCACAAATATAATTCACGGTATATTAGATGAGTTTTTTAACATCGAAATATATGATAAAAGCGGCGGAATGTCGGCGGACGATCTGCGTGCCACCGGTCTTGTGCCAAATTGGAAAAAAAGTTCCGGCACCGATTATGTGCGGGGCACTTACGACTCCATTCCGTTTGAGTTTGCCGACATGCATCTATTTTCCACCCGTAGGTCGGTAGGCGGTGAGTCAACCGAGACGGTCACACATTTTAAAGGTCTGTGGCTGATTTTTGGATTTGAGGGTGAAAACGGCGCCAAGCTGACCATCAGCGAAAACAGCGGAAATTACAGTCAAGGGGAGCGATGTCCGTTTGATGTAAGATTCAGCATTAATGCGGACGATCCGTATTTTGCATCGCTGATACTCACACCGGAGTTTGCGAGCACGATAGAGGGACTTTCAGACCATTTACAGCGCAAAATTAAGCTTTGCTTTGAGCAGTTTCGTGTGCATGTGGCCATACCGGGTTCGGTAGATTTATTTGAGTTTGGCACAAAGGAAAATGACCTTAAAGACTTAGATGCGCTTAAAGAGCGTTTTCGCAATGAACTGGCGATAGTCATCAATCTCATGGAAACAATGCGCAGTAACAAACATCTCTATAAATAATACCCACAAAGGAGAGTGTATGAAGTCACAACTTAAAACAGTCACGCCTTATGCAAATGGCATAAAGCGCTTTTTTGCGCTTGCAGTTCTGGGTGCGGCGATTTCTATATTTTTCAACTTTCTGTCACCCCAGATAATTCGCCTGACGGTCGACTCGATTATAGGCACAGAGCCGATAGGAGTGTCGGCATTTGAGCCCATTGTCGACGCACTCGGCGGTCGAACGGTATTGCGTGACAATTTGGCGCTGTGCGCCCTTGGAATAATCATTTGTGCGCTTATAAACGCCGCAGGCAACTTTTTGTCCAGACTTAGTATAGCCACCTTCACCGAGCGCTTTGTAAAAGCTCTTCGTGACGGTCTTTTTTCACATATTCAATATTTGCCCTTTTCATGGCACACGAAGAACCAAACGGGTGATATTATTCAGCGGTGCACCTCCGATATCGATATAGTCAGAGGGTTTATAACCAACCACCTACTGCAGCTTGTCAGAACGATTTTTCTGATAGGCATTGCACTTGCGCTGATGTTTTCGATGAATGTCGCGCTATCGCTGGTGGCACTTGTTTTTGTTCCAATGGTGGGTGGATATTCCATGATATTCTACCCACGCATAGCAAAAAAATTCCGCAATGCCGATGAGGCGGAGGGTGAATTGACCGTTGTGGTGCAGGAAAATCTGACCGGTGTCCGTGTCGTGCGAGCCTTTGGCCGAGAGCGATATGAGCTCGAGCGATTTGATCAAAAAAATGATGCGTATACAGAAAAATGGGTAAATCTCGGCGGTACGCTGGGCGCATATTGGGGCGTGGGAGATTTTTTCACAGGTTTGCAAATACTCAGCGTCATTGTCGGCGGAAGTATTTTGGCGGCAAACGGCACTTTAACCTTGGGCGAGTTTATCGTATTTGTGTCTTACACACATACGCTGGCATGGCCGGTGCGTGCACTTGGTCGTGTGCTGTCGGAAATGAGCAAAATGAGCGTGTCAATAGGCCGTGTAAATGACATCCTTCTTGCACAGCCCGAGCGTGAAGATGAGCACGCCCAAACCCCACCAATGACAGGCGATATTGTGTTTGACAAGGTCAATTTTTCTTATGACAGCCTGCCGGTGCTCACCGATCTGAGTTTTACCGTCAAAGGGGGAAGCACCCTTGGTATACTCGGTGAAACGGGGTCGGGCAAGAGCACAATAACATATCTGCTAAACCGCCTTTATGACCTGCCGGAAGATGGAGGCAGTATAACAATCGGCGGTGTCGATTTGCGTGACATGCGCCGCGACCATGTGCGCAAGCATGTCGGTGTAGTGCTTCAAGAGCCATTTTTGTTTTCCAAAACTATAGCCGATAATATCCGTGTGTCACAACCGCACAGCTCGATTGAAGATATCAGAGAGTTTGCACGCACTGCCGCAATAGATGATAGCATAATGGGATTTGCCAAAGGCTATGACACCATGGTCGGGGAGAGGGGTGTCACCTTGTCGGGCGGACAAAAACAGCGTGTTGCCATTTCACGCACGCTTGTTCAGCGAGCGCCGATAATGATTTTTGACGACAGTATGTCGGCTCTTGATCTGGAAACAGATGCACAAATAAGAGAGGCACTGCGCAAAGATACCGGCGACAGTACGCTGATTTTGATATCACACAGAATAAATACTCTGATGAAATCGGACAAAATCATTGTTTTGGAGCAGGGGAAAATCGCCGAAATGGGGACACATGAGCAGCTGATGAGCTTGGGCGGAATATATTTCCGCATTTGTGACCTTCAAAGCAAGGCGGCAGAAAATCTTGAAGGAGGTCAGATATAATGGATGAGCGCGATCAAGATTTAAACGAAAAACAGCATTTTCAGCCGGAAGTGTGGAAAAAGCTAATTCCTTTTGCTATGACCTACAAGCGCAAACTGATTTTGGCCGCAGTATTTGTGGTGGCAACGGCGGCGATAGATATATCTTTTCCACTGTTTCAGCGATACGCCATAAATAATTTTGTCGTTCCGCAGAGCACCGATGGAATTTTGCCCTTTGGCCTGTTTTATATGGCGGTGCTGGCATTGCAAGCATTTTTGGTCTACCTTTTTGCCTCTTATTCAATACAAAATGAGATGCATATAGGCAGAGATATCAGGCGGAAGTGCTTTATAAACCTGCAAAAATTGTCGCTTTCATACTACAATACCACGCCGGTCGGGTATATTATTGCCCGTGTTATGAGCGACAGTTCACGCATTTCCATGCTGATAGCGTGGAGCGTTACCGACTTTTTCTGGGCGATTTTCTACGTGCTCGGCGTATTCGGCACCATGCTTATGCTAAACTGGCGACTTGCCTTGCTTGTCATGACGGTTGTGCCTGCTATTGCGGTAATCACCTTGATTTTTGAGAGGCGCATATTAAAGGTAAACAGAATTGTGCGCAAGACAAACAGCGCAATAACAGGCGCATTTAACGAGGGGATAACAGGGGCTAAAACCTCAAAAACTTTGGTTATAGAGGACTCAAACTCGGCAGAGTTCGGAGCTATAACAAGCCGCATGTATCGCCATTCTCTGCGCCTTGCACGGCTAAACTCGCTCTTTGTGCCCATTGTTCTGTTTTGCAGTTCGGTAGCTGTCGCATTGGTGTTGGCACGAGGCGGATATCTGACGACACAACAGCTGCTCGATTTTGGTACATTTTCGGTCTTTATAAGCTATGCGCTTAATATATTGGAGCCGGTTCAGCAGGTAGCCAGCATTGTTGCAGAGGCGATAGCCACCCAAATTAATATTGAGCGTGTCACCTCGCTTATCGAGCATCCCTGTGATATTACCGACAGTGAGGCGGTAATCAAGCTTTACGGCGACAGTTTTGAGCCCAAAACCGAAAATTGGGAGCCAATCCGTGGCGATATTGAGTTTCGAGATGTCACCTTTAAGTACCCCGATGGTGAGGAGTATATACTGCAAAACTTCAACCTCAAAATCCCGGCGGGTACAAATGTTGCCATAGTCGGAGAAACCGGGGCCGGAAAATCCACCCTTGTAAACTTGGCTTGCAGGTTTTTTGAGCCCACCTCGGGAACAATTTTGATAGACGGGGTGGATTATAAAGAACGCAGTCAACTTTGGTTGCACAGTCATTTGGGTTATGTACTGCAAAATCCGCACCTTTTCTCGGGTACGGTGGCGGAAAATATTCGCTATGGCAGACTAAATGCCACCGATGAAGAGATAGAACATGCCGCAAAATTGGTCAGCGCCGACAAGGTGGTGGCAAAGCTGGAGCAGGGATATAATACCGATGTCGGTGAGGGCGGTGATCGCCTGTCCACCGGCGAAAAACAGCTGATTTCCTTTGCGAGAGCGGTGCTGGCGGATCCACCGATTTTTGTACTTGATGAGGCGACAAGCTCGATAGACACCGAAACCGAACAGCTTATACAAAATGCTGTGGCTCATATTTTGGGGGGCAGAACCTCCTTTTTGATAGCCCACAGGCTTTCGACAATTCGCCATGCCGATCTAATTTTGGTCGTGGAAGAGGGCAAAATTATCGAGCGAGGAACCCACGAGCAGTTGCTGGCCTTGGATGGACATTATAGCTCACTTTACAAGGCAATGCAGATAGACAGGCACGCATAAGCTTGAACATACTATTCGCCCGTAGGCGACGAATGTTCGTGGAACAAGCGCACAATATTTAATTGCTGAACGTTCAAAAGCGCTTTTCGCTTTCAGGACATGAAACCCGTCCCCAAAAAACCAAAAAACTAAACAAAGAGCCGACGGAAACTTCCGTCGGCTCTTTTTGTGCCTAAAA
>CAYJAS010000098.1:0-6721 GCA_964367895.1 uncultured Oscillospiraceae bacterium
CGGACGACCACAGGTCGCCCCTACAATAAATAGCCTATAACGACGATGTGGGCGATTGGCAAATCGCCCCTACGACGGGAGTTTCGGGCGGATATGGAATCCGCCCCTACAGGGTGCACCATTTTAGCATTGTAGGGCACCCATTGCATGCGTGCCTCTTGCGGAATGCATACAATGCATTCCCTACGGGTGAGAAAGTTGAAGAATGGTCGAGGTGCGCAAATTGGCAATTAAAGCCGATAATTTTCAAAATATTAAACATTTGGTGTGCAATTTCCTTTTAATTTAAGGTAAAACATGGTATACTAAGCAATGATATGCTCATTTAGATGGCATAAACAAATTTTAAAGGATGTTGAAAACATGGCAAATGCTTTTTTAAAGAGGCTGTTTGGTGACACCTCGCAAAAAGAATTGCGTAAAATAGAACCGATTGTGGCAAAAATAGAGGCGCTTGAACAACATTACTCGGATATGACCGACGAGCAGCTTCAAGCCGAGACACCTCGCTTTAAAAAGCGACTGGCAGACGGCGAAACACTTGACGATATTCTGCCCGAGGCTTTTGCCGCAATGCGTGAGGCCGACCGCAGAGTTATGTCCGAATTTCCCTTCCGCGTTCAGCTGATCGGCGGAATTATTTTGCACCAAGGGCGAATTGCCGAAATGAAAACCGGTGAGGGCAAAACGCTGACCTCTACCCTTCCGGCATACCTAAATGCCCTGTCGGGCAAAGGTGTGCACATAGTCACAGTCAACGATTATCTGGCAAAATATCAAGGCGAGATGATGGGTCGTGTATACCGTTTTATGGGTCTTAGCTGTGGCGTAATTGTACATGGTCTTACAAATGCAGAGCGTCGTGTGGCATATGCCGCCGATGTCACTTACGGTACAAACAATGAAATGGGCTTTGATTATCTGCGTGATAATATGGCTATTTACAAGCAAGACATGGTTCAGCGCGGACACAGCTTTGCCGTTGTGGACGAGGTTGACTCGATTTTGATAGACGAGGCGAGAACTCCTCTTATCATCTCCGGTCAGGGGGACAAATCGACCGACATGTACAAGCTTGCAGATCGTTTTGCCGCCACTTTAACTCCGCTAAAGATGATAGAAGTCGACCAAAAAGAGAGCCAAGACGACATAGAGGCCGACTATTTGATAGACGAAAAGGGCAAATCTGCCACCGTCACTCCGAGAGGTTGGGGCAAAGCAGAGCGACATTTTGCCTGCGGCAATATAAACGACCCGGAAAATGCAACACTCATGCACCATATCAATCAGGCGGTAAAGGCACGTGGTTGTATGCGCCGTGATGTCGAGTATGTTGTGCGTGACGGTGAAATTGTCATTGTTGACGAGTTTACCGGACGCCTCATGTTCGGCCGCCGCTACTCGGAAGGGCTTCATCAGGCCATAGAGGCGAAGGAAAATGTCAATGTTCGCCGTGAGAGCAGAACTCTTGCCACAATAACCTTCCAAAACTACTTTAGACTATATAAAAAACTGTCGGGTATGACCGGTACTGCACTGACCGAGGAAGATGAGTTTAGGCATATTTACGGCCTTGATGTCATCGAAGTGCCCACCAACCGCCCGATGGTTCGTCAAGACCTTGATGACCGTGTATATCGCACCGAAAAGGGCAAATACGGCGCTGTTATCGCAAAGGTCAGCGAGTGTTATGAGAAAAAACAACCGGTTTTGGTCGGTACCGTGTCTGTCGAGCGAAGCGAGCTACTGTCGGCACTGCTCAAAAAGCAGGGTATCAAGCATCAGGTGCTCAACGCAAAGCATCATGAGAAAGAGGCCGGAATAGTCGCGCAGGCAGGCCGTTACGGTGCAATTACCATTGCCACAAACATGGCAGGTCGTGGAACCGATATCAAGCTGGGCGGAAATCCCGAGGCCATGGCAAAAGATGATATGGCAAAGGCAGGATATACCGAGGAAATTATCTTGGACGCCACCGGATATGCCGAAACCGATGACGAGCAAGTGCTCGCCGCCCGTGATATGTTTAAAGAGCGTCTTGCCCATCACAGACAGACCACCGACGCTGAGGGCGAGCTTGTAAAGGCGGCCGGCGGACTGTGCATTATAGGTACAGAGCGTCACGAGTCACGCCGAATAGACAATCAGCTTCGTGGCCGTGCCGGCCGTCAGGGCGACCCGGGTGAGAGCTGTTTCTATCTGTCCATGGAGGACGATTTGATGCGCCTGTTTGTCAGCGAGCGCATCACAAATATGATGGCTTCGCTCGGAGTATCCGAAGACGAGGCAATAGATCACAAAATGCTCAGCTCGGCTATTGAATCGGCACAGAAAAAGGTTGAGGGACGCAACTTCCAATCCCGTAAATCGGTGCTTGAATATGACGATGTTATGAACCGCCAGCGTGAGATTATCTATGATCAGCGCATGAAGGTGCTTGAAGGCACCGACCTGCGTGAGCAAATTATAAGCATGATTGACGCTTATATCAGCTCTGCGGTACTTGAAGCGGCGGCCGAGCACAACAATATTGAGCGTCTTTCGGCAGAGCAACTGTCAAACCGCTTTACTCGAGTGTTCATAGCGCCCGAAGAGACCACCAGCCTGACGGAGCGACTTGTCGGAATGGGTATACAGGACGCTACCGACTATCTCAAAACCCGTGCCATGGCCTTCTATGAAGCCAAGGAGCGTGCCCTATCTCCGCAGGTAATGCGTGAACTTGAGCGTGTGGTACTGCTTAGGACGGTTGACCAAAAGTGGATGGATCATATCGATGCCATGCATGAGCTTCGCCGTGGTATTGGGCTCAATGCCTATGCACAAGTTGACCCCAAGGTCGAGTACAAACGCCAGGGCTTTGACATGTTTGACGCTATGATTGAAGAGGTCAAGACCGATACCGCCCGCCTTGCCTTTATTGCCAATGTAAATCTGCGCCGTGAAAAGGTTGCCAAAGAGGTGGAAACAAGCGGTGACGGCACTGTCGCACGCAAGCCTGTTCGCAAAGGCGAAAAGATAGGCAGAAATGAGCCTTGCCCTTGCGGTAGCGGTAAAAAGTACAAACACTGCTGCGGGAGATAATTTATAATGCACCTTTTGGGGTGATGGGATTTAACATTATGCTCCCGTTATTTAGTTGTAGGGGCGACCTTTGGTCGTCCGCCCTCGGGAATTTGAATTTCGTCCTGTAGGGGCGATTCACGAATCGACCGAAACCCCTGTAGGGAGCGACGCCCTCGTCGCTCCGCAAATGAGGTTTGCGGCTGTGGAGCCGCCGCCATACGGCAAGAGCAGAGCCCTTGCCCTACAAAAAAGGTTCTGATTATACGTGCCTTCTTAGCCGATCGAGCCAAGCTCGGTCGGCTAAAAATTACAAGTTTTAGGTGACAAACTCAAATAAGTTACACTTTTGGCCATTTACAGAATTTTGCTTTGTAACAAAATTGTAACATAAAACCGCCTTTTTTTGCTTGACTTTATTAGCAAATTTGTAATATAATCGATACATATTCTTATGTTAGCGAGGTGTATTTGTGGAAGATGTCCTAAAAATTAATATGTTCGGCGAGTTTTCTGTGACATTCGGCGAACGTTCAATAGATTATCGCTTAAACCGTTCCAAAAAGATTTGGACCCTTCTCGAGTATTTAATCACCTTCCGTGACCGAGAAATATCACAAAATGAGCTTATTGAACTGCTTTGGCCGGAAGATGAACTTGACAATCCTGCCAACACCCTTAAAACTTTGCTTCACAGGGTGAGAGCGCTTGTTGAGGATTTAGGTCTTGAAGATGTTCGCAAAATAATTACATATAAGCGCAGTACCTATGCTTGGACACCTTCTATACCCTGTGAGGTGGATACCGAGCAATTTGAAAAGCTCATTGCGGCTTCCCAGTCGCCGGTCATCTCATCAGAGGAGCGTCTTTCTATACTGCTTAGTGCAATTGAGCTTTACAAGGGTGACTTTTTGCCCAAAAATGCCAGCGATTCTTGGGTGCTTCCAATAAGCACATATTATCGCGGTTGCTTTATCAAAGCGGTAAATGATGCTACAAAGCTTCTCAAAGATGCAAATCGCACCGCAGAGATAGTGGACATCTGCCAAAAGGCCGTTGTTATTGATCCATATGAGGAAAATCTGCATGTCACCTTGATAAGCGCCCTCATCCAGACCAATCAACGCAGAAAGGCGCTTGAGCATTATGATTATGTCAAGGAGCTGTTTTTCACAAAGTTTGGCATAAATCTTTCGCCCGAGATGACCGCCCTTTACAAGGAAATTGTCAAGACCTCTAACTCGACCGAGCTTGACCTTGCAGTTATCAAAGAGGAGCTCCGTGAAAGCGAAGTCAGAGATGGTTGCTTCTTCTGCGAATATGAGTTTTTCAAGAATATTTATCAGCTTGAAGCGAGAACGGCCTCTCGTACCGGTCAGGTGGCCTTTATCGCACTTATCACGGTGGCTGACGCTTACGGCGCTGTCCCCGGGCAGAAGGTGCTCAACAAGGCGATGGAAAAACTACATGAAATGGTTATGCTTTCGCTGAGGCGAGGAGATGTTTTCTCCCGTTATAGCGTTTCGCAGTATTTGATGTTGCTACCTACCACCACTTATGAGAATGCCGATATGGTTTTGCAGCGTATATTGCGCTCCTTCCGAAAGGAAAATCCCCGTTCACCTGCCATTTTGCGCTATACCTTGCAACCCCTTACCCCGGTTGAGTTTTAATTTTATTACCCCTCGCCGATTGGCGGGGGGTATCTTTTTTCTTTGGCAAAAAGGATATGATATTGCCTGCCTACAATCAGTAAAAGCAAAAATATTTAAAAATTTGATTTTTCCTGTAATATAGTGTATAATTGACTGTAAATATTGCAATTTATTTTAAGAAATGAGAGAATGTATGAACCAAAATCCCGAAACAAACAACAATTCCCAAGCAAACGACACCCCACAGACAAACCAAGTTGGAACTCACCTGTTTGCCGATGCGCCAATCTCCGAAGAGATGCTTCGTGCCGTTTCCGATGCCGGCTATGTACACATGACCGACATTCAACACAAAGTGCTACCCCTTATTAAGCAAGGTGGCGACATTATCGGTCAATCGAGCACCGGAACCGGCAAAACGGCCGCTTTCGGCATACCTGCTATAGAAATGATCGAAGATTTATCGGCCAGTGATCCGCAGGTGCTTGTCCTGTGCCCCACCCGTGAGCTTGCAATGCAGGTCAGCGATGAGCTTCGCAAGTTTTCAAAATACCGTGACGGACTTCGTGTCGTCACCGTTTTTGGCGGGCAGAATATCGAGGTGCAAATCCGTGCCCTGAAGCGTGCCTCCATTGTCGTCGGCACCCCCGGCCGTGTTATTGACCATTTGAGCCGTAAGACCTTGCGCCTCAAAAACCTCAAAATGGTGGTACTTGACGAGGCCGATGAGATGCTCGACATGGGCTTTTTAGATGATATTAAGCGCATATTAACCTCAGCTCCGGAGGAGCGCCAGACAGTGCTGTTTTCGGCGACCATGTCACAGGCTATATTGCGCATTACACAGCGTTTTCAGAAAAACCCGACACATGTCAAGGGTGACTCGGGCAATGTCGCCTTCGACTTGATTTCTCAATACTATGTTGAGGTACCCAAAAACAAAAAAGCACGCTCTGTTAGCCTGCTCTTTGAGCAACACGGTGCAAGCAGAGGTCTGATTTTCGCCAACACAAAGCGCATGGTTGACCTGCTGGTCAAGGAGCTGTCCGAAATGGGTCATGCGGCGCGCGGACTGCACGGTGATATGCGCCAAGGCGCTCGAACCGAGGTTATGACCGGCTTTAAAAACGGCACGGTCAACATGCTTGTGGCGACCGATGTAGCCGCTCGTGGTATAGACGCTTCGGGGGTTGACATCATTGTAAACTATGACATTCCGCAGGATATCGAATACTATGTCCACCGCATTGGCCGTACTGGCCGTGCCGGTAGGCAGGGTGCGGCATTTACTTTGATAGCCGGAAACGGCGAGTTGTTCGGACTTGCCGATATTGAGGATGCAACCGGCATCTCCCTCAAGCCATATGATTTGCAGGGGCTTGAGCAAGCACAACCCGACCGATTCCATTCACGCAAGGGCAAAGACGACAATCCGATTTTCCGCTCTCAGCCCATTAAACGCAGTGAAGGGCGTCGTGGCAGTGACGACCGCAAAGGCAGTCTTAAAAACGCCGTTATTTCGGTCGATGTCGGCAGTGACCACGATGTCACCGAGACCGATATAGTCACCTCGATTTCCAAGCAGGCACGCATACACAAAGACGAGTTCGGCAAGATTGTCATCAAGGCGCAAGAGTCGGTTTTAGAGTTTGAGCCCGAGACGGCGCGCCGTGTTATGAGCGCTATGTCGGAAGGCACAATAAACGATTTTGTCGTGGTTTTCCGTGTTGTTTCCGGTGTTCCCGAAAAGGGCGCACGTGGCGCAAGCTCCGGTGGGCAGCGTCGCAGTGGATTTAGGCGTGGCGGCCGCGGTGGTGGCAAGCGATAGAGTAATTTTTACCCCTTACCATTTGGTAAGGGGTTTTTTGCAAGGGTGAGATTGTATGTCCCCCTATTAAACCAAATAAAAAAGCAACCCTTTCGGGGGGCTTTCAGACTGTCGAAAAAACCTTGGTTTTGAGATTGTCTGACCGACACACGGTGTCGGCGGCGTTCGAGGAACG
>CAYJAS010000099.1:0-6647 GCA_964367895.1 uncultured Oscillospiraceae bacterium
TTAGAACCGTCGGCGCGCTTATCGCCCAAAGCAAAGTAATTGTGTAATCTTGTATCTTTAAACATTAATCTAGCCATATTTAAGCCAATCACGTTTGGAATACTAGATGTCCCCAATCTTGTCCCTAAGTGCTTTTTAAACTCAATTAAATCAGTCGCATTTGAAGCAACGACATTGTCGCCGTCCATTGTTAAATTGATTGATTGAATCGCGGTTTTAATGGCTGCTTCCGTTGCTGGTGCGCTTCCATTTCTAAACACCAAAAGAACGTCATCAATTGTTTGATAAACTGGGATTTCTACGTTAATAATCCCGCTATCGTCAACATTTTCCGTTCTATGTGTTATAATTCTTTTTGTTTGCATTATTTAATCCCCTATAATTAAACTGTTTTAGTTTTATTCTTTTCATACCATGAATAAATGGCAATCGCAAGAAGTGTTGACACCGTGCCAACTGCTACCGCTTTAATATTTGCTTGTTTTAACATTTTTTTCTCCTCATTTGTTAATATTAAACACAAGCCCCTTATATCACTTTTTTGTTTTTTTGTCAAGTTTATTTTGATAAAATTTTATTTCGCCATTGCTTGATTTATGAAAGTAATCATATATCTTCATATTGTGCAAAGTTTCTTTATCAAAAACAATATCTTTTGCACTGTTAATGTCTGATAATTCGCGCAACTGAAAGATAAAAATGTCGCTCAAATTGGCTCTTAAATTAATATCAACAGTGTTTAATCTTTGACTTACAATCACAAGATTAATCCCACGTTTGCGCCCCATTCTAGCTAGTAATAAAACGCCATTATCTGGGTTCTTTTGGTAAGTTCCAGAGGGCACCGCCTCTTGCGCCTCATCAATAAACAAAGTTATCTTTGCAAAATGTCCCTTGCCATACGCGCTTTGCAATCCGTAAATATACTTAGCTATAAAATCAACATCATCTTTTAATGATGAAAGATTTTTTGGGCAATAAATAATTGCGAAATTCGACTTTAAAAAATTACTCTTCAAAATCGCGATAAATTCCGCGCGACTTGTTGCTTTCTTTGCCGTCGTTGTCGGGTTGTCCATGAATTCCCGTTGTGGGTCTATTATTATCAGTCGGCGTACGTTCGTCAACAGCTTCTTTGCTTTCGTGGTTTTGCCCGAACCCGAACAGCCGAACAAACCAACTCTTAAAGCCTGCTTTTCTTGCGTCATATCTACGTTTTTTGTCGACATTATTTTTTACCTTTCCTATTTTTTTAGATATAAACAACCCCACCAAATAATATTCAACAATGGCAGAGTTTCCCTCTTTTATTAAACTATTCAAAAATTTATACTTTGCGCAAATTTTGTATATTCTGCGCGCCGATACATCACACAATGGCAATTCGTCTTTTTCGATTTTCAGCCCTTTTATACCCATTACCTCATCAGCAAAATTAAAGCCAGAAACAAAGACTTTTACAAATTCATCTTGCGTGTAATATCTTTCATCAGTCGCCAAAAAGGGCGTTGAAGACGTCGTGTGGGTTGTGTTGCTCTGGTTGCTCGTCGGTGCTTCCATTGTCGGCATATCCTGCGCCGTCATCATCTCTTCGGGGTTCCCCATGCTCAAATTGTCCGTTGTCCCGTCCTCTAACAATATTTCTGTCATTTTCTATTATCCTTTTTTTAATTAATGGCTCTACGCTCAACGCGTTAAAATCTGCCGACATTTCGGCGTTTAAATATTTTTCTATATACTCGCTATCTGTTTTTGAAAAGTTAATTTTATGAGGGTTTTTAATGCAAATCCCGTATGCTTTCCCGTATATATTAAATCTAACCGCCATTTTTTCGCCACAAATTGGGCATTTACAATGCGCAATATCTGGATTTTTAGCGGGTTTTATGGTTGTTCTTTGTATTTTCATTTTTTACCCACAATCAACGTTCTACGTCTTATATTTTCGCAATATTTCAAGATATTATTAAGCGCAAAATCAAGGCTTTCAGAATTGATGAAATTAAAAGTAAATTCTTTTTTCCATTTATTTTTAAGCGGGTGCCTGCTTTTTTTCCAAGTTTCAATAAGATTACCAGATTTAATCTGCGATATTTTTATCTTGATTTCTTTTTGTTTGCCAGTGTGCGGACAGTGAAAATCCGCGTAATAAAAATATTCTTTTTCCATATTATCCCCCATGGCTCCAAGGTGTTATTTTTTTCATTTTAGCCTGCTTTCAATTCTCTATTAGAGAACAAACCTATAATAGAGGCGCAAAAAGAAAATGTCAAGAACTTTTTTGTTACCGTACGGTAATATTAACATTTTTTTTGTCTAAAAAACACTTATCCCCAAAGTTATCCACAGGCTTTTTCAGCCATTTTTTTATGTCAAGAACTTTTTAAAAAAAAATATCTTTTTGATTTCACATTATAATGTTGTTTTATTGGACAAAATTAATTGATTAAAAGTTATCCACAGGTTTATACACAACACAAAGTGGCAGATTTTAGCGACAAACCCGACTTATCCACAGATTTATTGCATGTCATCATCATATATATTTTATTATTATTATAACTATATCAGGGTAAGAAAAAGAAAATTAAAAATAAAAGAAAAAGAAAATAAAGCCCAATAAGGCACCTCTTTTTTTTCTCGTGATACATTTATCACAAAGCACTATTTAAACGCCACAAGGTGCATTTCTGTTAATATATGGCTATGTTATAGATAGATTTAAGGTGTGATTTTTTACTTAATCGAAAAAAAATGATGTCAATTAAACAGCAGAAAACCGCCCAAAAACAACACTTTTTAGACGGTAAAAAAATTAAATGCAAAGAGAATTAATTTTTTTTACATAGCACCATTTTATATGATGCTAGTTAAAAAAAACTTAACCAAAAAAAGCGGTTATAATTGAAATTAAACCCGCGCCAACTTCGGTTGTCCCTGCTAGTACTGCGCCAACGTGCGATAATACTAAGCCCCAAAATGTTTTACTTTTTAATTTATCTGTCATATCTTATAGTCCTTTCTAGTGTTAAAATCCGATTTTCCATTACTGCCAAACGTGCCTGTAAACTCATTAATTGAAACATAATAACGCAAGCCACGCCAAACGTCCCGTAATTTTGTATTATGTTCAATACTTCCATTATTTTATAACTTTCTTATATACAAAATATCCCGCAACTGCCAAGCCTGCATAATATGCTATTGATACAATTCTTTGTGTATAATCATTTTTTAGCGTTCCATTCTCAACAACGACATCAGGTGCAGCAGTCGCATTTTTAACAACATCAAGCCCCAAAGTTGCAAGAGTAATCGCCCCCATAATTAAATAATTCATATTATCCCCCAAAAGTATTCTGCGCGTACATTGCACCTATTGCAATCAAACCGCTTAACGCTAAAACTATACTTGTAATCATTCTTAACTCCTATAAAAAATATGATTCCCAATTATCGCCGTTTGGGTCATCTTGTTTGCCCATGTGGGCGCGACATAGTCGGCGTGGTAATGGTCGGCGCCCCCTGTAATATCGTTTAATTTACCTTGTTCAGAAAGTTTTGCAAGCTCTAACGCTTTTTTATACTGTTGATCGTTTTCATTTACAGATTGCGCAAGATTTCCGTTCTTGTCCAACTGGTCGAACGCGTCGCGGTTCCATAAAGAGAATTGAAAAGGTTTAAATATTACCTCTTCAACGGTTGCGCCAAACCAGCTTTTAGCCTTAACACGGTTATCAATAACATTAATAACAGCTTGTAATCCTGCGTCGCCTTGTCCTCTTGCTTCGCCCCACGCCGTACGCGCTTTTAATTCAATATTTTTTTGTGTTGTTTGTGATAAATAAACCCACAAACGCCAACCAATAACACCCGCGCCAACTAAAAATAAAAGACTAGACATTTTCATTATTTCCCTTTTCTTTTTCTTTTGCTTCAATATCATTAATAACTTTGCGATATTCGTTACGCTCTTTCACAAGCTTTTCAATATCGTATGGCAAAGCTTCGCCAATCATGTAAGCTTCAAAACATTTAATAATTTTATAATCTCCAGCACTCAAGTTATTTTTACTATTTTCAAAACTTACTGTATCTGAATAATCTGGCGCGGTTCCTTTAACATAAAGAAAGCCATCATAATTACATCGTTCAACTTCGCCTTTGTAAACTTCAATACTATACAACTCACTTTCTTCTTTTGTTGGTGCTTCCCACCATTCATTAATAATATTGCTATCTTTTCTTTTAATATAAACCATTTTAAACCGCCTTATATGGATAAAATTCTAAATCAAAACGCCCTGTTGAACTTCTCGCTATTATATCATTTTTTGATACCTTTATAAAACCATTTCTAACAACATACGATTTATATGGCTGGCTATTGTCAACAGCTCTATGTATAAAAGACATATCTAGTCCGTTTATAGTGTATGCTGGAAACATATAACCCCCCCTATAAATTCTTTGTTCCAATACATTAATAAACCCGTCATTTGGTATTGTTATTGTTGAGGTTGACGATTCGTTAATTCTAAGTAAAATTCTCTTACCAAAATCAAGCCCCGCTTTACTGTCTGCTACTGCTTGCGTTATTAAAGGATTTACGATATTTAACACATACTTTCGAATATTACCTACATTTATAAAATTTACGAGTTTACCTATCATTTGCCAAACCTTCCAAATATAACCTTATCGCCCGCTTTTCCGTACACACTGAAAGTGCTATCAAGTGTTAATTCTTCAATTCCTGTTGGATAAACTTCGAACCCGTCAGAAGCGTAAAGCCTTAATTTTTCAGCGTTCGTTTCTGGGGCTTGAATTCTTGTTTTAACTGCCCCATTCGGATTTAAAGACAAAGTGCCATTTGCTGGGATTGTCAAGGTATCTACATATAAAAGCGCGTATGGTTCCCCACCCACGTTGCGAGTATCTAAAACGCCAGAAACAGAAAGCCTGTTGTCTTTTAAAGTCCCCATTGATACTGCGAAAGTTATAGTTAAGGTACTTTCCCCGTCGTTTAAGATTTCAAAGCCTTGTTGTGCTTGTTGTAATTCAATACCCAAACCGCCGAAAATTGGTGATGTTCTCGCGTTCCCGATAAAACGTATTAAAGCGTTTTGTGACGAAACATCATAAAAATTTATTGATTTAAACGCGTAAGCGATTAATTGAATCCCGCCCGCAGGTATTGTGTAGGTCATTATCTCAAAAGGATTTTGTAAGCTTCCTGTGTTAATTTTATTCATTTTTAATTATCCTTTTAAAAGTTTGTAAGCGACTAAACCAATCGCACCGTACATCGCAAAAGGTTTAAGTCCATTTAATAAATCTGATACGGTGCCAGTGCTTGACGCATAAGCACTCGTGACGCTGGTTATGGCGTCAACAGCACTTTGTCGCGTATTATAAAGGCTTTGTTCTGTATTCGCGTTATTGTTTGCAAGTATAAGTGCCAAATTATCGCCCGTCAATCCCTCAAAATAAACGTCGCCACCTGAAACAACGTTATCTTCTGCAAACTCGCCAACCGTTCCAGATGTCGTGTTTGTAGTGTTGTTTGTGGTTGAACTGCTTGAACTATCGCCACCGAATAAACCCATTATTTGCCCCCTTTAATTATCCACAGCGCACCCAAACCAACAACACCAATTAAAGCCCAATCAAGAATCGAAAGCCCTAAACCGCCACCGCTCGATTGGTTAATCTGATTCCCGCCAGTTCCAGAACTTGCCGAACTTGTACCGCCAAAATCAAGTGAGGGCGCGCCCCCTGTAAATCCGCCGAAAATATTATCCATATTAAAACGCTTTCTTAACTGCTGAAAATGTCATTACAACCAAAGTAACGCCAATTAATCCAATAGCTATAGATTTCGTGATTTCCGCGTAATCAATTTTTGGCTCTTCCACCACAGGTACTTGTGGTTTATTAATGTCTGCGTAAGCGTCAACACCTTTACCAACTAACCCGAAAATATTATCTAAAATATTATCCATATTATCCCCTTTAAATATCGGCTCGGGGGGTTCTGTTCAAAGTTCCCCCCGAATAAACCTAACCAACCAAACTTGTACTCATTACAGCGTCAAGAAATTGTTTTGATACATTCTTGATTGAAACAGTAAATAAAGAAAATTTATTGTTTGTCGGTGCGGTTGTAAAGTCAACATTCATGTTAATTTCACTTACGCCAGTCATTGGCAAAATCCCACTCATTGAACCGTCTGCAAAGCTGAAAACATAAGACTTGCCCATTGTGTTATACCCTCTTTGTTGTATGATATAATCTGCGCATGATTTACTAGTTTTTTTATAAATTGACGTACTATCAACATCAAACTGTCCATTAGCAATTACACCGTCCAAAGGATTGGCAATCACAGCCAAATAAGCGTCATTTGAATCTGTTGAAAGTGTTTGAATTTCTGTATTACCAACACCCGCAGAAACCGCAGAAATAGTTTGAAGTTTGATAAAAGAACCAATTTCGCTTGAAAAATTTCGGCGTATTGTTTGAATTTCAACGCTTGTCACTCCTGCCGTATCTGCACCGCAATTAATATTTAATTGCAAAGGTTCATTCTTAGAACCGTCGGCGCGCTTATCGCCCAAAGCAAAGTAATTGTGTAATCTTGTAT
>CAYJAS010000100.1:0-1927 GCA_964367895.1 uncultured Oscillospiraceae bacterium
GACCCGAAAAAATACCGTATAGATGGCGGAGCGGCAAGAGCAGAGCCCTTGCCCTACAATAGATACCGGAGAATGTTGGGGGAAACGGCGGGACGAGGGGGACGGCGGGCGAGTCAAGACTCGCCCCTACTTGATTTTTGGATAATATTGTGATAGAATAATGTCCACATAACATAATAACAAAAAACGGAGGCTTTAGACATGGATGAAATCGATGTAAAAATACTTAAGTGTCTTTGCCAAAACGCCAGAGAAAACGCCAGCGTTATCAGCGAGCGTGTCAGCATGTCGGTTTCGGCGGTTATAGAACGCATTAAAAAGATGGAAAACAGCGGCATTATCATGGGGCACACCACTATAATAAACGGTGCGCTCACCGGAAAAGATGTTACCGCCCTTATTTCGGTCAGCCTTGAACATCCCAAATATGTTGAGGAATTTAAGAAGAATGTCGTCAAAAATCCCGAGATTTTGGAGTGCCATTACATCGCCGGTGATTATGATTTCATGATCAAAGTGATCACCGATAACACCGCCTCGCTCGAGCGACTTCTCAATATTATCAAGTCAATTTCCGGCGTTCAAGGCACCAGAACGATGGTAATTTTATCCACAAGTAAGCATGAACATTCAGTAAACCCCGATGAATTGATCAAATAGCATATATTTTTTAATTTGCTATTGACAAAACCTGTGCAGATAGTATATAATGCTTTTTGTACACTATAAAAAGGGGATATTGACCCCCCTTGCACGGAGGAAGTTTGAATGAGCACTCAGCCGCCATTTGTCAGTGAAGATGGTGCCGCTCGTCAATATTCCCGACTTGTCACAAAGGCAATTCGCCCCTATTTTTTGAAGGGCGGAGATGCCGATGACCTCTACCAAGAGGGCATGATCGGCCTTTTGAAGGCAATTCGCACCTATGATGTGCGGCGAAATGACAGTTTTGAAGCTTACGCTCTGCTGTGCATTCGCTCACGACTCATCGATGCGATCAGGGCTTCGGCGCTGGCCAGCCAAAAGGAGCATGCGGCAATTTCTCATTTTATGACTACAAGCGATATAGATACAATCAACGACCCCGAAACTCAGTGTCTTGCTAACGAATCGGCAAAGGAAATCAAGGACGCATTGTCAGGTTTACTCTCTGCTTTTGAAACGTCGGTGCTTGACCCGTATCTGGAAGGGTATACAGTAAGCGAGATTTCCGCACTGCTCGGCAGGAGCGTGAAATCTGCGGATAATGCCGTGACGCGCATTCGGCGCAAACTGGCGCATTATCTCAAAACCGGCGACAACGGGCTAAAATAGCCTGTTCGCATATACATTTTATACCGCAACGCGGAAAGAAGAGAGGTAAAACCTATGTACGAGGACAAAACATTAGCATGCAAAGAATGCGGACAAGATTTCACATTCACTGCCGGAGAGCAAGAATTTTATTCGGAGCGTGGCTTCCAAAATGAGCCCCAACGCTGCAAAGGCTGCCGTGACGCACGCAAGAGCGCTGCTCGTGGCCCCAGAGAATATTTTGCTGCTACCTGCGCATCATGCGGCTGCGAAGCAAAAGTTCCCTTCGAGCCCAAAACCGACAGACCGGTTTATTGCAGCGAGTGCTTCGCGAAAATGCGCGACGAGCAAAACTAAGATTTGCAATCAAAACAGCCACACGAGAGTGTGGTTGTTTTTTTTAGACCGACGAAAAGCCTTTGGTTTTGAGGTTGTCTGACCGGCATACGGTGCCGGGAGGACAAAAATATTTTTTGACAGGCTGAACAAAAAAGAGTTAAAAATTGTTAATTTTAATTGATAAGGGCAAAATAGTTGTTGTTTGCCTGTGTTTTGCGGTGTATAATGAGTGTATAATTTTATGCGGACAAAATCGTGGGGCAGGGCGTGTAAATAGATACCGGCGAATGCCGGG
>CAYJAS010000100.1:2027-6507 GCA_964367895.1 uncultured Oscillospiraceae bacterium
TTTTTATGGGTTTTATCACATTTGAAAATGTATCTAAGCACTATACCGTCGGGGAGCAGAAAATCTCGGCGGTTGATGGCGTTAGCTTTAATATCGAACGCGGCGAGTTTTGCGTCATTGTCGGCTCCTCCGGCGCAGGTAAAACCACAATACTCAACATGTTGGGCGGAATGGACGGCTGTTCGGGCGGAAAAATCACCATAGACGGTGAGGAAATTTCCGCTTATAACACAAAAAAACTGACCGGTTACAGACGGCACGATGTCGGATTTGTTTTTCAGTTTTACAATCTTGTGGCAAACTTAACCGCCCTTGAAAATGTTGAGCTTGCCGTTGAGATTTGCAAAAATCCGATAGAGCCTCTGAAAGCGCTCGAGCTGGTCGGCCTGTCCGATAGGGCGAAAAATTTTCCGGCACAGCTTTCGGGCGGTGAGCAACAGCGTGTTTCAATCGCCCGTGCTCTTTCAAAAAATCCAAAGCTTCTTTTGTGCGACGAGCCGACCGGCGCTCTCGATTATACGACCGGAAAGGCCATTTTGGCGCTACTGCAAAATATGTGCCGTCAGACCGGCAAAACGGTCATTGTAATCACCCATAACACGGCGCTAAAGGCCATGGCAGACCGTGTTATCAGCGTGAAAAGCGGAAAAATAAGCTCAAATGTGATAAATGAAAATCCCTTGCCTGTGGAGCAGATAGAATGGTAAAAGGCACTTTTTTCAAGTATTCGGCGCGCTCGATTTCCGGTTCGCCCGGCAGGTTTATCGCCATATTCGCCATTGTGGCGCTCGGCGTGGGCTTTTTGGCGGGACTGCTGGTCACCACGCCCGACATGCGCCACTCGGTTGATGTCATTTACGATGATACAAGCATGGCCGATGTGCGCATTGTGGCAAATCTCGGGCTTAGCCAAGACGATGTAAACGCCCTTTCGCAGGTCGAAGGGGTGGAGTTTGTCGTGCCCGCAATGCAGGTCGATGCCGAGGTTATGATGCAAAACGGCACCGAAACGGCGACCAGATTTCACAGCATTGACATCTATAAAGAGCAAAGCGACCCCGGTTTTTTAAACCGCCCGATGCTTATCGAGGGGCAGTGGCCGACCGAGCCGGGGCATTGCCTTGTCGAGCGAAATATTGTCCTTGATGACAGTCTAAAGGTGGGCGATATCATTACCATCGACCCCGAAAGCGATGCGGCAGACGGTCTTTTGCGCCTTGAATATGAGGTGGTCGGCATTGTGACCAGCGGATATTATCTGTCGGCCGAAAACAGGGGGCAGACCACCGTCGGAAACGGACTGCTGGAGAGCATTGCTTATATCGATATTTCAAATTTTGACGGCGATATTTACAGCGAGATTTTTTTGACCATAGAAGGGGCAAAGGAACAGCCTGCATTTTCCGAGCAGTATGACAGCGCCGTCGAGGGCATTATTGAGGCGCTGGAGGATTTTTCCGAGGTGCAAAAATATCATCGCCGTGATGATATTATAGCCGAGGTCAACGACGAGCTGAGCAATGCCGAGCGTGAACTTGAGGCCTCCGAGATAAACGGACAAAAGGAGCTTGACGAGATAAAGGCCATGCTTGACAGAGCGCAAAGCGAGTATGATGACGGGCTTTTAGAGTATCAGGACGGTGTCGCCGAGTATGAGGACGGGCTTTTAGAGCTGAGCGATGCCCGTGACGAGCTGGCACAGGGGTATATCGACTTTGAAACCGAGATAGGCGATGCGCAAGCCGAGCTCGACGATGCAAAACTTGAACTGGACGAGGCTTGGGCAGATTTGCAGCAGGCATGGACCGAGCTGCTTGACGGCCGTGACGAGCTTGACGAGGCGCTGTTTGACATCGAGGAGGGGCGAGCCGAGCTCCAAGATGCAAAAATCGAGCTCCAAGATGCACTGCTTGAGCTGGAGGACGGTCAGCGTGAAATTGACGAGGGCTGGGACGAGGTGCGTGATGCCCGTGACCAGATAAACGCAGGCTGGAGCGAGTATAATACAGGGGTGGAGCAACTTACCGCACTCGGGACAGGGATTGGCGGCGCAAAGACGGCATATGATGCCGACAATATAGGTCAAGCTGATATATTTAAAGCGACGCTAAGGGGTGCGCTTGATGCTTTTCGCCCAGAAATGACACCCGAGCAGGTGGCAGGGATTGAAATCCTTATTGATAATGGATTATTTTACGACAATCCGAGCACTGCCGATGTAGCAAACGACGGAGCGTACTATATTATAACCGCTATGCTTGACACCGCTTTTTCCGAGCTTGACGATGCACGCATCGCCCTTGAAAATGCATATGACGCACTTGACGACGGTCGTGACGAATTGGAGCAGGCCGAGCTCGATTTGCAGGAGGGCTGGGACGAGTATAATGACGGCTTGGCTGAATATGAGGACGGATTAGCCGAGTTTTTGGAGGGTGAGCGTGAGTATATTGACGGTTTGACCGAGTATGAGGAGGGTTATGCCGAGTATCAGGACGGACTTGCCGAATATGGCGAGGGCAAGGCAGAATATGAGGAAGGGCTTTTAGAGTTTGAAACCGAAAAGGCAGATGCACTGCAAGAGCTGGCCGACGCTGAAATCGAGATAAGTGATGCTGAAATTGAGCTCTCTGATGCAAAAATCGAGCTTGAGGAGGCTGAAATTGAGCTCGCTGATGCGAAAATCGAGCTTGAGGACGGTATTTTAGACTATAATGACGGCGTGATTGAGTTTGAAAAAACGATGCAGACGGCAAATGACGACCTGACAAAGGCACGGGACAAGGCGGACGATGTCGATCAGCCCGAATGGTATGTGCTCGGCCGTGACAGCTTTCAATCCTATGTTTCTTATGACGGTGATACCGAAAAGGTGGCCGCTATTTCAACCGTTTTCCCGATATTCTTTTTCGCCGTTGCGGCACTTGTTTCCTCCACCACCATGACACGCTCGGTCGAGGAGGGGCGTGTGCAAATCGGCACGCTAAAGGCGCTTGGCTACTCAAACGGCGCAATCACCGCAAAATATTTGGGATATGCCGGGGCGGCCGCCGTGCTCGGTAGCGTTGTCGGGCTTGCCGGGGGGCTTTATTTACTGCCCAGAGTGGTCTACAATGCATATAAACTGATGTACAATCTTCCGCCCATGGTGTCAAGCGATCATCGGCTTTATTCGATTATCGCCTCCGGCGTTATTATGCTTGCCATCTTGCTTTCGACCTATCTTGCCCTCAGAGGCTCGCTAATCGAGACGGCCGCCTCGCTCATGAGGCCAAAGGCACCGCCGGCAGGCAAGCGCATTGTGCTGGAGTATATCACACCGCTGTGGCGGCGTATGCGATTTACCCACAAGGTGACGGCGAGAAATCTACTGCGCTATAAAAAACGGTTTTTCATGACGGTGGTCGGAATATCGGGGTGCACCGCACTGCTGGTCACCGGGTTTGGACTGCGTGACTCGATAAGCGATATTGTCGATGTGCAGTACAAGGAGCTTCACAATTATGATATGTCGATGTATGTCGAGCATGAGGGAGACCAGCAAAGCGACAGCCGTATATCAAATGTGCTAAACGGTGAGGCGGTGAGCGAGTATATGCTAAATGCCACGCAGGCCGGTACCGCCTCCAAAGAGGGCATTGAAACAAGTGTTTTTGTCGTGGTGCCCGAAAGTGCAGATCTGCTTTCCGAGTTTATCACCTTTAGGGACAGGCGCAGTGGACAGACGGTGGAGTTTTCCGAAAACGGGGCACTGCTGACCGAAAAGGCGGCCGCTAAATTGGGGCTTTCGATAGGCGACAGCTTTACACTTGAACTGGGCGATTATGAACAGGTGCAGGTCACAGTGACCGGCATTGTGGAAAACTATGTGATGGGCTATCTGTATCTTGCGCCCGGGGTGCACGAGCAACTTTATGGGGAGCTTCCCGAGTTTACAGGGGTTTACGCACGCACAAATGCCGATGATGAGGCAAGCCGTGATGCCATTGCAGAGCAACTTTTGAGCTCGCCGAATGTGTCGGCGGTCGATTTTTCCAGCGTGACCATCGACACCTTTGAAACCATGCTGCAGAGTATAGATTATATCGTGGTGGTGCTGATTTTGTGCGCCTCGGCCCTTGCGCTCATTGTGCTTTATAATTTGACAAATATAAATATCACCGAGCGGCAAAAGGAGATTGCCACCATTAAGGTGCTTGGGTTTACCGCAAAAGAGGTGTCGGCCTATATTTTCAGGGAGATTGCCATTTTGAGCCTATTAGGCTGTGTGGTCGGGCTGTTTATCGGGGTGCTGCTGCATGCCTTTGTCGTGGTGACCGCCGAGGTCGATGCCGTCATGTTCGGCAGGCAGATAAAGAGCATGAGTTTTGTGTACAGCGTGGGCATCACCGGGTTGTTTACCACCGTGGTGTGTGCGATGATGTCGATTAAACTGAGGGCGATTGATATGGTGGAGTCGCTCAAAGCCCCGGAATAAGGG
>CAYJAS010000101.1:0-6388 GCA_964367895.1 uncultured Oscillospiraceae bacterium
GCATTTACCCCTTTTTCCGGTGAACCTCCGGCGTGTGCTTCCTTGCCAATAAAGCGAATATACTTTGCGACAAAGCCGTTGTTTGTGCCGCCGCCCATTATATTTTCACCATGCATCTGGTGGAGCATCATGGACATGTCAACATCGTCAAAGATGCCAAGTTTAACAAATTCCTGCTTTCCGCCGATAAAGCTAATGTTGCCTTGCTTGATTTGGCCGGCTCTCCACTCGATTTCGACCGCCTCTTCAGCCGGCACAGCCATCAGCTTTACACCGCCTGTCAAATGAGCCATTACACCGCTTTTTTGCAATGCGGTTGCAACGGCAAGAAGCATGGCTACCTGTCCGTTGTGTCCACAGGAATGTGCGGCACCGGTTTGGGGGTCGGCAAAGGGATGCTCCGGGCAGACTACGGCATCAAGCTCACCCATTACCGCTACATTGTACGGTTTTTTATTGCCCAGTTGTGCTACGATGCCGGTTATACCAAGCTCGCTCTGAAAGGAAATGCCAAGCTCGGTGAAATAATCTTGAACTATTTTTGCTGTGCGAAACTCCTTGTATCCGAGTTCAGGATGGCGTGCGATATCCTCACCTATGGCAATGATTTTCTCCTTATGCTCATCGATAACCGCACAGACCGCTTGCTTCATTTGTAGAATATCCATTTTTGTGCACTCCTTTAAAAATTATTTTTGATTATATAAAAGACCCCTTGTAGGGGTCTTTTCAGACTGTCGAAAAACCCTTGGTTTTGAGATTGTCTGACCGACACACGGTGTCGGCGGCGTTCGAGGAACGCCGTAAAATCGAGCATTTGCGAGATTTTCAAAGCCACTGCAATTTATTTGCAGTTGGCTTTTTAAGTTTCAGCGGTCAAAAATACTTTTTTGACTGCTGAAAAAGACCCCTTGTAGGGGTCTTTTTATATCTTTTTATTTCACGGTTGCCGCCGCAACATAAACATTGACAGATTGCACCGCTATGCCCGAAGCCGATTCCACGGCGCTTTTAACCGCACCTTGCACCTTTTGGGCAACGTCGGACACCATTGTTCCGATTTTAGTGACTATGTGCAAGTCAATTTTGCAATTGTTTTGCTCGTCAAACTGCACATAAACGCCCTTTGTTTGGCTGTGTGCAACATGTGCCATGGCAATAACGCCTTCAATTTCGAGGCAAGTTGCCGCTGAAACTCCTGCGAGTACATCATCTGAAATGCGGATTACTCCGCCCTCTTCGATTATATCGTAGTATACCTTTTCATCAGTCATGATTTCTTTCACTCCTTCTTCCGAATATGGATATTTTATAACAATCGGAGTGATTTTTCAAGCTAAATTTTTGATAAATCTCTATATCGTGTTGACAAAGTGTTAATTTGTTTCAATTATCTTGATTTGGTCGGCTTGAGCGCTCGCTTCATCGATGACTATGTCCTTGATCTTTGCTACATCTGTTTCGGTTAAGCCGTTTGCCGGACGCTCCACAATGACATTTACGCCGTTGTCATTTATAAATACCACACATTGGCTATAGCCTTTTGCAACTACAAGATTTTCAATGCGTGATTCAACAAGTGCATTGTCTGCCATTACCTGAATATTGGTATTTGCCACCGCTTTGGCATCGTCACTTGCGTTTTCATTGCCTATCGTCAAATTGAGTATGTTTACCGCCTCATCTCTCGCCTTTTCCCTTGAAAGCCTCGCTTCGGAGAAATAGTCCTCTGAAACCGCTGTGTCTTGGTTATCGCCTTCTGCCGTCTGCTTCTCACCCGTTCCCTCTGCGGAGACCAGCAAAGTCTCACCAATCAGGTCGCCGTCTACCTCGTGTACCGTTTGCCCTTCACTCGGTGTGACATCTCTTGAATATGACCAGTTGAGATAAACCGCCGCACAAAGCATCAATGCTATCACCGAATAAATTGCCCCTCTTTTTCTCATGCTAATGTTCCTCCTAATCTTTCATTTTTGTTATAATAATATTGTCTGCGGTAATGCCGGTAAGTGATTTTATCGCCCTTGTCAGCTCAAGTTGCACCCTCGGATCCTCTCCCCCTTCGCACACGACAAGTGCTCCGATATAATTTGGTGAGCTTTGCCCGAGTACCACCGGGGAATCTTGCCCATCGCTTGAAATAATTACAAGCTCGGTCTGAGTACTTGTGCTACTTGACTCACCGTTTTTTGTCGTGCTGTGATTTTGATCTGTTGCGTATGTATATTGCCTTCCGCTGTTTGCGGTCAGCATCACCTGTACCTCTCCAACGCCGTTTATTTGCCCGAACAGCTGTGCCAAACCGCTTTCAAGGCTTTTTATTTCGCTTTCAAGGTCATATTGACTGTTTTGCACAGTCGGCTGTTCACTTTCCGATGAACTTTGAGGCCAAAGTACAAAGATCATTCCGAGAGAGCATACAAGCAATACATACTTATATTTATCAAAATATCCCTTTATATATGACGGTATTCTGAAATTTATAGATTTTTTCATATCAATACTCCTCCACAATAATATTTTCACGCGCTATTGCGCATTCGCTTTCGATAAAGTCAAACAACTGCTCCATTTTGTCTACTGCCCCACTGATTGAGCTGATTATCACGCCGTCGGTTATAAAATGTCCTTCAGGCGAAATATGCCACTGCACACTGGGCATACAATATATATCAAGCTCCAGTGCTTTTTGCCGAATGTGGTCTGACAAGGTAGTGGCAACTCCGCTGTAATGCTGGTTTTGACTTTGCTCGAGCACTTCATTTACATAATTCTCAGTGTCGTCTGCCGCTTCAAAACTGTGCTTTAGCGAGAATGAAATGCTTTGTGTCGGCGACAAGACTATGATTACCAAAATACAGGCTCCGCACAGTCTTACAATCTCCTTTTTTCCGCTGACACTTATCGCTACACCGCAGATAAAGCTTGCGACAAGCAAGCTTGAGGCGTATTGAGCTATAAAAGTATTCATGTTGCGCACACCACCATACTAACGACTATTGCAATAAATTGCACAGCGCAACAGGTTGCAAGTATGCCGAGTGCTATGCTGTACCCGTCGGACACACCGTCTATCGCCTTTGTCGCCGCACCGCTTGCAAATCCTCCCGAAAATATCGCAAGTACCTTAAATACAAGAAAGTGGCAAAGCACTCTGACAAAAGGCACAAGACAAATTGATATAGCACCGACCGTGCCAAATAGACCTATCGTCCCCCTCAACATAGAAGCCCCGCTAAGTAGTGCCTCGGAAGTGCCCGATATTATCGAACCGACCACCGGAACGGCACCGCTCACCGCCTGTGCTGTTTTTACCGCAGCGGCATCAGCCGAGCCGGCTATTAGGCCGGACAGCGATAAATATGCCGTGAAGGCTATTAAAAATGCTTTGAAAAAGGCATTGCCAAACCATTTTACAAATTCCGCCGCCCTTGTCAGCACACTGTTTTCGCTCAATGCGCCTGCGCAAACCGCTATCAAAAAGGCGTACAGCATCGGTATAAACACATGGCGTGATAAAGTTATTATCAAATCGGAAAATAATATAGTCGCCCCTGCCGAAGCTATAGAACCCATTGGCTTTCCCGCTATGGCACCTGCCGAGGCAAATACCGGGATAAGCACTTTTGAAAACTGCTCCAAATTTGTCACCGCTTGCAGTGCATCGCTCAGCACACTGCCTGCACTTGAAAAGCAGACTGTAAGTATACCGCATACGCAGGCGGTATCGACAATTTTTGAGGACGAGCCTATCCCACTGTCTTGGGCAAATCCGCCGACGAGAGAGGCTATGACGCAAATTGCCAGTATCATAAATCCCGATGCGGCGGCACTTTGTATTTGCTCCTTAAATGCATCCAAAGCCGAGTCAAGCAGAGATTGTGCCGCCTGCTCCGGATCGCCGTCACTTGGAGTGATCTCTCCGATTTTCTCTTGTGCATCACTCGGCAATGCCTCAAACAGCCTTTCGGTTTCGACTACGCTATCGTCGGCAGACGCCCAAAACGGCATTGCAATCGACAGCGCAAGTAGTAGTAAAATTATTTTTATTTTCATAATGCACCTATAAGTGTCAGCACCTGTTCAAGCAGTGGCACGGCGCACAAGGCGCAAGCAACCGAGCCTGCAAGTTCGATTTTTGCCGCAATTGCACCTTCATCGTTGTCACGACACAGCTCTGCTGTTATTCGTATACAGACGGCTATCACTGTCACTTTAAACAGCGGTTGGAAAATCGCATAATCAAGCCCTGCACGCCGGCTGAGTTCCGTTATAAAGCTTATGAGAGCTGTAATTTCTGAGGCTATAAGCAAAAAAATCGCAGTGACTGCGCTGAAAGTTATTAAAATCGCCATCGGTTGTGCGGTTTTTTTCACTAATGCGCCCAGCACACAACTTATAATTGCAACGCCGATACAGCTTATTATGATGTCCATATTTAAAACCCAAAGGTAGATCTTATCATTTCAAACATGGCGCTTATTTCTCCGATTATTATCATCATTACCACTATCAGCCCTGCTAAGGTGGTCATCATTGCTTGCTCCTCCCTGCCCGAGCGTATGAGCAACTGATTTAATACCGCCACCAAAATACCTATAGCGGCAACTTGAAAAATTAAATCAACATCCATTTTTTTGCTCCCGTCATTTTTTCTACATTATCACAAGCGCCAGCATTATTCCTGCCGACAGGCCGACCGCCCTGTAAAGCTTTCCCTTTTCGCCGTGCTCCTTACGAGCCGATATCAGCTCATCCTCCAGCTGTGCTATAACAATGTCGAGTGCCTGTGCCTGTTGATGTGCATCGTACCGTCCCATTGCCGACAGCGCCCTTGCAATTTGCTCTCTTTGCGTTTCGCTTATACCGTATTGTGACAACATGGGAATAAGTCGGTCGGCGGCACTCCAAAGGGGTATTCGCTCTTTGCTCATCAGCTTTTGTGCGCTTTTAAAAAAGTATCCTGCCCCTCCGCCACACTGCTCACAGATATCTTGTAAAATCTCCGAGGTTGAGGCAAATCGAAAGACCACCTCCGCTTTAACAATTTGAAATGCGCAGATAAATCCACGCAAAGTTTGCACCCGTCTGCCCAAAACACCGTTGATTGAAATGCCTATCGCCGAGCAAGAGCCGACTATAAGCACAATTCCTATCAATTTAAGCATGTTCATGCCCTCAGCTCCCTTCAATTATATATTGCCTGTCTTTTCCTTTGCCCTTTATCGTCACGAATTTTTCAAAAATGCCGAGATTTAGCAGTGTGTCGTAAAGCGGACGCTTTGCAATACTTTCCTGCCCATCACCATGTGCGGTGGCGATAAATTGACAGCCGCAATTTGCCGCTTTTTCGATAGCACTTATATCAAGTTGTCCCGAAAGCTCGTCCACCGCTATGATTTCGGGCGACATGGCACGCATGAGCATTTCTATAACCCGATCACGAGTGCCCCCTGACATTATGTCGCAACTGCCCACCTCAAATCGAGGCTGTCCACCGCTACAGGCGGCAATTTCATAGCGAGTGTCGGCAACGGCTACCCTATATCTACCCGATAGAACCCGTGCTAACTCACGCAGCAGCGTGCTTTTCCCTCCACCGGGAGGTGAAATGATCAATGTACTGCGAAAACCACGCTCATAGCATTTTAAAATGGGCTGAGCAATACCCTCAATTTGCTTTGCAATGCGAAGATTAAGCGAGGAAAAAGATCGCATCATGCTTTGTTCACCATCGCAAAATACTTGTCCGCAAATGCCTATGCGATGCCCGTGCTTTGTCGTTATAAATCCCTGCCCAATTTGTGCACTGTATGTATGCACCGAACTTTCGGTGGCACGTGCAAGAAGTTCATCTATATGTTGCATTGTTATAACGGTTTGCGCTTTTTCATCGCCAAGCGACTTTGCCACTCCGTCTATAATCGCCTCCGGCGGTCTGCCAATTCTAATCCTTAGCTCCTCACACCGAAGACGCTCGTCCTCGGTTAAAGTGTATGCGTCACGCCAAAGCTGTTCGGGCAGTATATGTGCCGCTGTAAAAAAACTCTTTTGCACTTGCTTTTTGTTCATAACTTCCTCCTTGCATGTCCTCTTGCTCAATGTTATGCAGACTTTTGATATTACAGAACAAAAATGTTTTGTAGGGTTTGGGAGCAAAACATTTCACCCTACAATAAAAAAACTTGACAAGCTATTTATGATAATATATAATATATTAGAAATATCAGGGGTGCCGATGCAAATCGGCTGAGACAGGGTGTATTGCCACCCAAACCCTTGTCCGATTTTGGACTGAACCTGATCCGGATAATGCCGGCGTAGGAAGTAGCTGATAAAGTTTACTGCGTCGTATTGTGCAAATACGACGCATATTTTTTTGGCATTA
>CAYJAS010000102.1:0-6322 GCA_964367895.1 uncultured Oscillospiraceae bacterium
GCCCAATAATAAAATTTCGGAGGAAACTCTAATATGAATCTTACACCGCTTATGTCACCGCAGAGTGTCGCTCTCATCGGAGCGTCAAACAGAGAGGGCACTTTGGGTTATGACATGGTAAAAATGATTAGCAAAGGGGCGTACAAAGGTAAAATCTACCCGATTAACCCCAAATATGATGAGATTTGTGGCATAAAATGCTATCCTGACCTGCAATCTATCGGGCATCCGGTAGACCTTGCCGTGCTTTGTGTTAACGCAAAGCGTGTTGAGGAGCAGGCACAAGTGGCCATAGATGCCGGCGCCAAATCGCTGACCGTCTTTGCTAACTGTGTGCTTGAAAGCGAGCATGAGCTCGATGTTAAGCTCGAAGACAGGCTGATTGAAATTGCCAAAAAGGGCAATATTCCAATGCTCGGACACAATGCAATGGGCTATTACAACAACGATATTGACCTGCGTGTCTGCGGTTTTGAAGCTCCCGATGAGGGAGTGAAGGGCAATATCGCCTTTGTGTCACAGTCGGGCTCGGTCTTTAGCACTATCGGGCACAACGAAAAACAACTGAAATTCAATATGATGGTGGCCACAGGCACCGGACAGGTCACAAGCCTTGAGGATTTTATGCTGTATGCCCTCAATCAGCCGACCACAAAGGTGCTCGGTGTCTACACCGAATCGACCAGAAAGCCGGAAAAACTCATTGAAGCGCTTGAACTTGCAAATGAAAAGGGTATACCCGTGGTGCTTATGAAGGTCGGAAAATCGACACTCGGCGCACAGTTTGCACAAAGCCATACAGGCGGACTTGCCGGTGATGATGACGCTTATCAAGCCCTTTATGATCACTATGGCGTTATCCGTTGCAACAGCCTGTCAGACCTTGCAAACACCCTTTTGCTGTTTAGCACTTACCCCGAAATACCGGCGGGACAGCTTGTGGCAATAGCCGACTCGGGTGGAGAGCGCAATTTGCTCGCCGATGTCGCAGAAGATGTTGGAATTGAGTTTGCACAGCTTAGCGATGACACCATGAGCGCACTTTCCACCATTCAAGAGTACGGCCAGGATGCGGCAAATCCGCTCGACCCGTGGGGCACCGGCATAGATTTTGAGCGTATCTTTGAACAATCGCTCATCACCATGCTCAGCGACAAAAACGCCGCTATCGGCCTTATTTCACAGGATTTGCGTGACGGATATTATCTGTCACAGGGTTGTATCGATGCGCTTAAAAATGCCGCCGCACAGCAGAGCAAGCCTGTCGTTTTTCTCACCAATTTCGGTGGTGTGCGCCGCTCACAAATGACCGATCAAATCGCCGAGTTCGGCTGTACCCTTGTCGACACCCACTCTGCCTTTGTCGCAATTAAAAACTGGATTGGCTACAGAGATTTCCGCTTTAAAGCGGAAAAGGTGCAAGCAAAGCCGCCCAGCGAGCAGACAATTTCAAAGCTCAGCTCAAAATCGGCGCTGACCGAGAGTCAATCGCTTGAAATATTGAGCGCTTTCGGCGTAAACACCCTCAAATCGTTCAGCATTGAGAGCGCAGAGCAACTTGCAAAGTATAAAGATGAGTACACCTATCCGCTAGTTCTCAAAACCGCTATGCCCAATATACTGCACAAGGCAGATGTCGGCGGAGTTAAGCTGAATATCGACAATTATGACAAACTTTGCGAGCTGTACACCGATATGGCGAGCCGTTTGGGCGAAAAGGCCATTGCGGTGGGTCAATTCTCGTACGATGTTGAGCTGATTTTCGGAATGAAGCAAGACCCCAACTTCGGCCCGCTGATTATTGTAGGCGCAGGTGGAATTTACACCGAGATGCTTCGTGACAGGGTGGTACTACTGCCCGATGCTTCGCGTGAGCATATTGCCGCAAAGCTTAAAACCCTTAAAACATATAAACTTCTGACAGGCTTTAGAGGCTCACAGCCGGTGAATATCGAAAAATTGATTGACGCAATCAAAAACTTCTGTGTTGCGGCAAGCACACTTTCGCCCTATGTGGCTGAAATTGACATCAACCCGGTAGCCATTAAGGGAGACGAAATCGTTGCGCTTGACGGACTTATTGTACCGAAAGGAGAGGATGCACATTGAAACTGCAAATCGGTAATTTCTTTGTAAAAGATATTGTTTTCGGAAGCGAACACAGCTTTTCAAACGGTGTTCTGACCATCAACAAACAGCAGGCCTTGGATTATATTAAGGCCGATGACCGCATAACAGATGCCGAGCTGTATATCGCAAAGCCGGGCGAGCAAATCAGAATATGCCCGGTTAAGGAGGCTATAGAGCCTCGTGTTAGACCGGACGGTCGCTCTGCTTTCCCCGGATATACCGGAGCACTTGCACCGGCAGGTGAGGGCACTGTACACGCACTCAAAAACTGCAGTGTACTGGTGGTCGGAAAACATTGGGGCGGATTTCAAGACGGCCTTATAGACATGGGCGGTGAGGGGCAGAAATACACCCGTTTCGGATACCTCAACAATCTTGTCCTTGTCGCTGATACCAATGAGGACTTTGAAAAAAATGAGCAGCAGAAAAAGAACACTGCGCTCAGGCTTGCCGGACATAAGCTTGCCGAATATGTCGCTCAGTGCGTTAAAGATGCCGTTCCCGAGGAGACCGAAACCTATGAGCTTGGTACTGCACTGAGCAAGGAGCACGGTGAAACCTCCAAACTGCCATCAGTTGCATATGTCATGCAGCTCCAGTCACAGATGGAGGAAAGCGGCTACAACGACCTGCTCTACGGTTGGGATACAAACCACATGGTGCCCACTCTCATGCAACCGACCGAGGTTTTTGACGGCGCAGTTGTTTCGGGCAGTTTCATGCCTTGCTCGTCAAAATGGTCGACCTATGACATGCAAAACTGCGAAAATATCAAGGCTCTTTACAAAGAGCACGGCAAGACTGTCAATTTCTTGGGCGTGATTATGTCAAATCTAAATGTTTCGCTCGAGCAAAAAAACCGCTCTGCACAGTTTGTCGCACAGATTGCAAAATCCATCGGTGCTGACGGTGCCGTCCTCGCTGAGGAGGGTTACGGCAATCCCGACGCCGATTTTGTGGCCTGCTATGTCGCCCTTGAAGATGCCGGTGTCAAAACAGTCGGTGTGACCAACGAGTGCACCGGTCGTGACGGCATGTCACAACCGCTTGTCACCTTGGATGAAAAGTGCAATGCCATAGTCTCCTGCGGAAATGTTTCCGAGCTTATTGAGCTCCCCGCTATGCCTGTTGTACTCGGTGAGCTTGAAGCTCTTGCGAGGGACGGACTGTCAGGCGGTTGGGCGCATGACGAGATACTCGGCCCCTCTGTTCGCCCGGACGGCTCTATTATAATGGAAAACAATGCGATGTTCTGCGGTGACAGAGTGTGTGGCAGCTCACCCAAGACCATGAAAGAATTTTAAGGAGGGGTAGCATGAAAAAAGCCATTCTTTACATCAATCAATTTTTCGGTCAAATCGGCGGCGAAGACAAAGCTGATTTTGAACCCGAGCTGAGAGTGGGGCATGTTGGCCCTGCACCCGAGTTTGCAAAACAGCTTGACGCTGAGATAACCCACACGATTATATGCGGCGACAACTATATGGGAAGCAACACAGAGCAGGCTACCGCAGCCATTCTCGGCATGATGGAGGACATTAAGCCCGATATCTTCCTTGCAGGCCCTGCTTTCCAAGCCGGAAGGTACGGTGTCGCTTGCGGAACAATTTGCAAGGCGGTTTCACAGCGCTTTGGCATACCCGTTTTGACCTCCATGCATGAGGAAAACCCCGGCGTTGACATGTTTAAAGCAGAGATGCCGATCATGAAGGGCGGCAACAGCGCCGCAAAAATGCGCACCGACGTCAAAGCCATGTGCGCACTTGCCAACAAAATGATTTCCGGCACACCGACTTTGGGCGCACAGGCTGAGGGGTATTTTGAGCGTGGCCTCAGACGCCAAGTTTGGACAGAGGGCGAAGTTCCCGCCTCCGAACGCATGATTGACATGTTGCTCAAAAAGCTGAATGACCGCCCCTATCAAACCGAAATGGTGATAAATCTGCCCGAGCGTGTGGCAATTGCACCTCCCCTGTCAGACCTTAAAGGAGCTAATGTTGCAATTATCAACACCGGCGGTATTGTTCCCATTGACAACCCCGATAAAATCCAGTCGGCATCGGCTACCCGTTGGGGTCGTTATGACATGCAGGGCATGGAAAAGCTTCAGGCGGGCGAATATAAAACCATACACGCCGGTTTTGACCCTGCCGCCGCAGATGCAGACCCCAATGTCATCGTTCCGCTTGATGTTTTGCGTGATTTGGAAAAAGAGGGTGTGTACGGAAAACTGCACCGCTATTTCTATTCAACCGTCGGAACGGGGACAACCCAAGCAGAGGCGCAACGCATGGCGCAAGAGATTATTCCCTTCTTGCTCGAGGACCATGTCAAAGCGGTACTGCTGGTCTCCACCTGAGGCACCTGCACGCGTTGCGGTGCAACGATAGTTAAAGAGATTGAAAAGGCAGGCTTGCCGATAGTGCAGCTTTGCAATCTCATCCCGGTCGCAAAATCGGTCGGAGCAAACAAGATGGTTCCCACCATTTCGATACCCTATCCGCTCGGCGACCCCTCTACACCCAAAGATCAGCAGTATAAACTGCGTTATCACAGGGTTAAGGTGGCGCTTGAGGCACTCAGTGCCGATGTCAGCGAGCAGACCGTTTTCCCGGTCAGCATTTAGTTACAATTAGCATTTTTGTTACAGGGAGGGTGAAAAACTCTCCCTGTAATTTTAATTTGCAATATGAGCAGTGGTCGTATTCTCCCTATATCGGTGTATCATTTTGCACGAGATTTTGTGCCGATTGTAGCATCGCATCATTGTCGAATTTTGTTTTGTTACAATTTGATAACAGTTACGCAATATGATTGACAAGAATTACTTTTTGTTGTATAATTTTGGTACTATATTAAAGAGTGCTGACCAAGCAAAAACACACAATTACTAAGGCTTTATAACTGTTTTTGCTTTGTTTAGGTGCAAGTTTGAGGACTTTTCATGGTTATTGAAATTTTAGCAATTCTCTACTTCGTTTTTTTCTTCCTGACAAATACGATGTTTTTTAACATCTGCTATAAAGTTATGGACAGGGCACGTTTTTCAAAAAAAGTGCTCTACGCTGTTGCGCTTTTTAATGCCATTGTCTTCACTATCATTGCCTATGGCTTTAATCAACTACCGACAGTAACCTACTTGATGGTGCTTATCGGCAGTACAATTGAACTGCTTATTCTGTTCAAAAACAATATTTTCGGCATACTTATGTACAGCTTTATGGTGACAATACATCTTGTGTGTATCGAATCTATTGTAATATCCTCAGGTGCACTTATTTTTGGCCTTACCATTGGCGATATCACACACAATCACGATTTGCTGTTTCAGCATATTGTCACCGCTTGGGCGGTGTTTATGCTTTACTGTCATTTGATAAATAGATTTCTTCCCGGTAAGTACCTTAAAATTATCAATCAACAGAGAGAACAGACACTTTTTATACTCGGGTTTTTGTTTGCAACGACCGCTTATCTGACCCTCAACTCCTTTATCTATGCAAATGCCGATAATTTTGATCCGCTTTACCTGCCCATTCATCAGCTTGTCACCCCACTTTGTTGGCTGGTTGTGGTCAACCTTGCCGTCGCTTTAATGATTCGATTTGATGTTTTGCACGGGTATAAGGTCAAAAATATCAAGCTTCAAAAGACTATTGACCGTCAGCAAAGTGAGCTTGAGGAGAGCAAGCATCGTGCCGAGCGTGACGCTTTGGTCAATGTTTATAACAAGGCGGCGACCGAGCAGAAAATTAAAGAAGCGCTTTTAGAGGTCGATGCAGGTGCGTTTTTCATACTTGATATTGACGATTTTAAGGGTATCAACGACACTAAAGGACATCCCTTTGGCGACAAGGTGCTCATTTACCTATCGAGAAGAATTGAAAATACCTTTAGAGGACAGGACATTGTCGGGCGTATCGGCGGCGACGAATTTGTCGTGTTTTTACGCAACACCTCAAGCGAGGTCATAATCAAATCCAAGGCTGAAGAGCTATGTCGGGAGATGAGTATTCCCTTTGCCGATGAGAGTGGCAACAATGTCTCGGTTTCAATAAGTATCGGCATTGCCCTTATGCCAAAGCACGGCAAGGATTTTGACACCCTTTACAGCTGTGCAGACCGTGCGCTGTATCGCTCCAAAGAGCTGGGCAAAAACACCTATACAATCTGCACCGGAAATTAATTTGGA
>CAYJAS010000103.1:0-6181 GCA_964367895.1 uncultured Oscillospiraceae bacterium
TTATTTGTGCTATTTATCCACATCTGCACTTTGTGCGTTTTTAAAATGCTTATTTTATCGCCGTCACAGCGCAAACTGTTTACCATGCCGGTAAAAATGCACCTTCATACTCGGCTTGCAAAGTTTCCTTTACCTCGTCGCTTTGATATGCCTCCAAAATTGCGGCATATTCCGCACGGTCTGCATCGTCTGTGCGTGAGACGATGATATTTATATACTTTGGCACGGCACCGACACTCTCGATAAAAATAGTGTCCTCACTTGGGCTTAGTCCAGCGGTGTAGGCATTTCCGCCGTTAATTACCGCCGCTGCGCAGTCGGGCAGTATGCTCGCAAGGGTCGCAGACTCGGCCTCGCGGATTTCGATATCAACCAAATATTCTGTTATATCGGCCTTGGTCGGAAGTATGCCCTTGTCGGGGTCACAGACGATAAGTCCGGCACTCTCGAGCAGCTTGAGTGCTCTACCACCATTGGTCAAGTCACCGGGAATGGCGATTATATCGCCGTCTTTGATATCCTCAACCGAACTTATTTTATCTTTATTGTGAAAAATGGCAAGCGGTGCGATAATTGTATCGCCGATTATGCTAAGGTCATACTCGTTAGCGGTGGAATCGTTTTCAAGGAACTCTTTATGTTGGAAGGCATTTAGGTCAATCTCGCCGTCATTCAGTGCACGGTTGGGCGCCGAGTAGTCGGAAAACTTGACAAGCTCGACTGTGATACCCTGATCGGAAAGCAGCTCATTTACAGTGTCCCATTGTGCGTTGTACTCGCCGACTACACCGACCTTGATTGTTACGCTGTCTCCATCTGCATTGTCGTCAGATTGGCAAGCTGTAGCCGAGATTGTTACCGCCAAAATTGCTAAAATCAGTGCCAGTTTTTTGATTGTCTTTTTCATAATAATCTCCATTCTTAATTGTGGTCTGTCAGCTTTATAATAATTTTACCGACAGCCTGTACTAAACTTATCAATGCCAAGATGATTAAAACAGTTATCCAAATCATGTCACGCAGGTTGTTGTGATGGCCATACCTAATGGCGAAGTCGCCCAATCCGCCTGCGCCTATCGTTCCGGCAATCGCCGTTATGCCTATCAGGCTGACTATCGTGATCATGGTCGCTCGGGTTATGCCGGGTATGCTCTCTTTAAGGTAGATACTGAAAATTATCTCGGTCGGCGAAAGCCCCATAGAGCGCCCGGCCTCAATAAGCCCTTTGTCAACACTCGAAAGCACAGACTCGATTTGCCTTGCAAAAAAGGGAACGGTGGCTACTATCAGAGCGACGTAAGAGCCGTTTACCCCCGAGCCGGTGCCGACTATAGCACGGCTGACCGGGATGAGCAAAATCATAAGTATCAAAAAGGGAGTACTGCGGACTATGTCTACAATTTTGCTGAGTACAAAGTGCAATGCACGGTTTGCCCAGAGTCCGTTCGGAGCGCTCATGACCAGCAATATTCCGAGCGCAAGGCCAATAAAAAAGGCAAATATACCTGAGATAAGCACCATCTGCAAGGTTTGAAGCAGACTTTGCACAAGTTCGGCGCCGAGTTTTTCAAGGCTTGGGAATACCGGGTAAAGTAGTGTCATGAAATCACCTCCAGCTTGACATCGCACGAGCGAATATACTCAAACGCCGCTTCTATTTTGCTGTCCTGCCCCGACAGCGACAGTGCGAGCTGACCAAAGGGATTGCCGTTTAGAAGCTCAATGCTTCCGCAGATTATATTTGCGTCGATATCGTATTGTTTGACAAGTTGGGATATCAGTGGAGCGCCGGCATTTTCCGAACTGTAGGTCAAAAGAACGGTTTTTGCGTTACTCTGCCTACTTATCATGGGGTGCTCGTTTTGCGCCATTTCATAAATCTTGTCAACTCCTGCCGCACTTCTGATGAAGCTACGAGCCGTTTCAGATTGCGACTGTGTAAACACCTCACTTATCTCGCCTTGCTCAATTATATGCCCGTTCTCCATGACGGCGATACCGTCACAAATCTCCTTAACAACGCTCATCTCGTGGGTGATAAGAACAATCGTTATGCCAAGGCTTTTATTAAGCCGTTTGAGCAGAGCCAAGATTGACTGGGTTGTCTGTGGGTCAAGGGCGCTGGTCGCTTCATCGCACAGCAGCACTTTCGGATCGTTTGCAAGGGCACGGGCTATAGCCACCCTCTGTTTTTGCCCTCCCGATAGCTGAGCCGGATAGGCATGCTCTTTGTCTGAAAGGTCAACCAAACCGAGAAGTCGCTTGACCTTTTGCTTTCGCTCCGATTTATCCACACCGCTTTTTTTGAGAACGAAGTCGATGTTTTGCCCAACCGTTCGTGAGGACAGCAAATTGAACTGCTGAAAGATCATACCGATGTTTTTCTGCTGTAATCTCAGCTGCTTGGGTGATAACTCTGTCATATTGACGCCGTCCACCCAAACCTGTCCTGCACTCGGCCGTTCGAGCAAATTAATGCACCGCACAAGTGTGGACTTTCCTGCGCCCGAAAAGCCGATTATCCCGAAGATTTTGCCGGCATCAATGCTCAGTGTGGCATCTTGCACAGCGACGACATCGGCACTATGGTTTGCCGGAAAAACCTTTCTGACATTTTGAAGTTTTATCATATAAATCTCACCTTCTTTCTGCAAATAAAAAACGCCCTAACAGTGAAAAAATCACTATTAGGACGTAAGCTTATAAAAACTACGTGTTACCACCTAATTTCACACATCTCTCACGAGATATGCCTCTTCAAGTACGCGGTCGCCCGGTTATACTCTATCGCTATAAAGGGCGAACCCATTGCGCCTAACGGAAACCCGCTCGGCAACACAACTCCGAGATCATGTTCATCACGCTTTACACTGCCCTCTTTCAGCATACAAGGGCTCTCTGAAAGTGCTCTGCGAAACTACTCTTCTCATCAACGTCTGTTTTGTCGGTATGTAGGATGTGTTGACACTACCCTTCACAGAGCATCTTTCGGATTATTTTTCGCCACTCTGCACTATTCAGATAATGTCATCAAACC
The DNA here is from genome assembly GCA_964367895.1 of uncultured Oscillospiraceae bacterium. Classification (GTDB taxonomy): domain Bacteria; phylum Bacillota; class Clostridia; order Oscillospirales; family Butyricicoccaceae; genus CAYJAS01. The sequence goes on from CAYJAS010000103.1 coordinate 3,038, forward strand.
TTAGTTTTTCTCAATATAGCATACTGCATTGCCATATGTCAAGCCTTTTTTTGAGTTTTTTTTGAAACTTTTGCATGTTTATACAGCTTGAATTAAAAATCGGTATGCTTAAGCTCGAGTATAAATGGAAAACAAATTTATTTCAACTTGTCCTCTTGTCCTGCTTTTTAGTGAGAAGTATGCCTGCGCACAAAGCGGTGAGAGGTGCAACGCTGACAAGGCCGAAACTGCCGACCACCGTGTCAAGGATTTCAGAAGCGACAAATTTGTAATTGAGTATGTTGTCTATCGGCGTGCCCTGTGCCATGAAAACCATGAGCAAAGAGATGTATCCGCCCGAGTATGCAAGTAGCAGTGTTGTTGTCATAGTGCCCATTGCCGCACGCCCTACATTCATGCCACTTTTTATCGCTTCCCGAGCTGTTATATCGGGCTTTTTGTCTACAACTTCGTTGACCGAGGAGGTTATGTCGACTGCAAGGTCCATAACCGCACCCGATGAGCCTATAAATATGCTTGCGATAAACAACTGTGTTAAATCCAAGTTTGGAAAGCCGTTGTAAAGCAGACCCTGCGAGCCTTCGATTATTGCCCCTTCGAGCACAAATACATCGGTGAAAATAAGTGCCATTATGAGAGTGACGACCGAACCGGTGAGCGAGCCGACAGTTGCTGACAGCCACATCCTGTCGAAGCCGTATACAAGCCCTATAATTATTACGGTCAGCACCGCTGTTATGGCAAAGCCGATGATGACCGGGTTTATCCCGTTAAGGCAGCCCGGTATAAGCACCTTCCAAATCATTAAAATGGAAATTGCAAAGCTCAATATTGCACGCAATCCGGTTTTGCCGGCTACCAGTATTAAAAAAGCAAAGAAAAGAGCAATTAAAACAATTTCAGAGCTAATCCTGTAATGGTCAACCATCGATACAGCGGAAATCTCTTGATTTTGATGGCTAATCAATACCAGCACCTCGTCACCTACCCGATAGATTTTATCACTTTCGACCGAGCCGGTCAGCATATTATAGCCGGTAGCTGTTTGTCCTTTAAAAGCACCGTCAAGCATTTTTACGGTGCAGGTCTGGTCGCCGCTTGATACAATACCAACGGTTATTATATTTTCGTTGTTGACCGACAAAACCTCTGCACGGCTTCGCTCTCTGTCCTGATATATTACCGCATCTTCATATCCTGTGGGAATCAGTAGCAGTACTACAAAGACTACTGCGCTGATCACAAGGGCAAGATTGTTTTTAAACACTTTTTTCATCAATTTTCCTCTTTTTTAAGCCGTGAAAATGTAGACTGCGACAAAGCACAGTCTACATTTTACAGTTTTTTAAAATATATTTTGTTTACTTAACACCCATCAAGCTTTGAAGATTGTCAAAGATTTCGGTGTTGTCATGGAAGCCACCGAAAGCGTCGCTTCCTGCGCCTTGTGCAAAGGTTCCGACGGTCACGCCGGTATGCGAGAAAGATGTGAAGTCTACACCCGATTTGTTGTTTAAGATGTGTAGTACGGTTACTGCGAGCGGGTCATAGCCACCATAGATTGCATTGTGCTCATTCTCATCAATGCTAACTCCATTTACCGAAACATCGTATGCCGCTTTGATTTTGTCCATCTCATAATCGGTCAATTCAATTGCGCCTTCGCCGAGGCCAAAGAACTGCTCTACATCAACCATGACCTGCTCAAAGGAGGTTTTGTTGGTCTTGTAGCCTTCAACCATAGCTTCAAAGACATCGTAAGAACCCTCTTGTCCCGAAAGTTGTGCAAGGAAGGTGTCATACTCTGTTCCGGCATATCCGATTGTCATACCACCGGTTTCATGGTCACCGGTTACTATGATCAGTGTTTCCTCCGGGTGTTGCTCGTAAAACTCATAAGCTTCGCTTATAGCATTGTCAAAAGCTATTGTGTCGTAGATAGAAGCGGCGGCATCATTTGCGTGACATGCCCAGTCTATTTTACCTGCCTCAACCATCATGAAAAAGCCGTCGTCGTTATCAAGCACTTCGATACCTTTTGCGACGAAATCGGAAAGTGCCCACATGTCTTGCTCTCTGTCAAGCTCGTAAGGAAGTGCGCCTTGTGCGTCTTCACCGACGATAAGCAATTTGCCGTCTGCCGCCGTTGCCGCCTCTGCCGCATCTTGATCTTTGTTAATTACCGTATATCCTGCCTGCTCAGCAAGAGTGTAAATGCTTGTCTGTGTTCCACCGTCATCATGTTTGCTTACTTCGCCACCTGCAAAATAGTCAAAACCGGACTGCACAAGCTCCAAACCGATGTCATAGTAATTGTTACGTGATTCGTTGTGGGCATAAAATGCGGCAGGTGTTGCGTGGTTAATAGTAACGCTCGAAACAATTCCGATTTTGTAGCCAAGTTGCTCTTTCAGCTTTTCAGCTATCGTTTCATACTCTACAGTAAAGGTTTCGTTCATGTTAATTGTTCCGCTGTGGGTTTTTTGGCCTGTTGCGATAGAAGTTGCGGTAGAGGCCGAGTCGGGCGCAAAGGAGGTCGAGTCATATGTAGTTGTAATACCTACCGTTTCATACCCCATATAACTGAGACGCTCTTTGCTCTCAAGAATGTTTGCACCTTTGTCAAGCGGCGAAACGGCATCGCCGTTTACAGCGTCAAGATAGTAATTTGCCATCTGAGTTTGGACATGGCTTAGACCGTCACCGATGAAAAGAAACACATATTTCGGGGTTTGATCGCCTATGAGCACACTGTTTGTTGCGCTGTCCCATTGAACATCTTCACCGAGCGCTTCAGCAACGCCACGAATAGGCAAATAAGTTGTTCCGTCGACTGCGAAAGGTTCAACTGTGTTGCCACCTTCATCTTTAAGGGTCGTTTGCTGTCCGTTTACTACCAGCTTGATGTCCGCATACAGTGCCTCGAGAGTTTGGGTCATGTTCTCTGCCAATGCTGTACTGCTCAGCATTGTTGTTAGCATTGCTACCGCCAGAAGGAATGAAAGCTTTCTTTTGATTGACATGTGGTGCCTCCTAATATTCTGTTTTTTATTTTGCATCGTTTGATGCCGTAATCAATATACTTACATTTGATTTGGGAGGCAATCATAAAAAAGTAAAGAATATGTAATAAAAATTTTACCT
>CAYJAS010000104.1:0-2152 GCA_964367895.1 uncultured Oscillospiraceae bacterium
ATACCCCTCAATTGCCTTATCAATTTTCGCTTTACTGCTGTCGCTCGCCTCTACAAGGGGCAGACGCACATGCTCCTCACACAGACCAAGGCGATGCAGGGCATATTTCAGCGGAATTGGATTTGCCTCGGAGAAAATCGCCTCTATAAGCGGCATCAGCTCAAATTGAAACTGTGCGGCACTGCCCAAATCACCACAGAAAAAATGCCGACACAGCCTGCTCACCTTGTCGGGGCAAATGTTTGACACTGTGGAAATCACCCCTACACCGCCCAAGGCGAGCACCGGCAAAATATGGTCGTCATTTCCGCTGTAAATGGCAAAATCAGTGGGGCATATCGCCGCCGTTTTGACCATCAGCGACAGGTCGCCCGATGCCTCTTTGACCCCGACGATATTGGGCAGCTGTGCCAGCTTTTGATAGGTCTCGGCGGTAAAACTCATGCCGGTGCGAGAGGGGACATTGTACAGCAAAATGGGAAGCGCCGTACTACCTGCAACATGAGTAAAATGGGCGACAAGTCCGCTCTGTGTCGATTTATTGTAATAGGGATTGACCGTCAAAAGCCCACTTGCACCGCATTTTTCGGCGATTTTTGACAGAGAAACAGTGGCTTTTGTGTCATTTCTGCCTGTGCCGGCGATAATCGGTATGCGCCCGTCGGCCGTCTGCACGGCGGTGCTCATCAGCTCGCTGAACTCGTCTGTGCTGAGCACCGGGCATTCGCCGGTCGTCCCTGCGACGACGACGGCATCGGCGCCCATGCTAATCTGACGCTCAATCAGCCTTGCAAATGCCTTTAAATCGACCGCTCCGCTTTGGTCAAACGGGGTTGCGATAGCGGTGGCGCAACCCTTGAAAATCGGTGTTTTGCTCATAAAAATCTCCATTCTGTACAAATTACGAGTATTTTTACAATCTCCACCGGAATGGAGATTTTTTTGGCATCTCGCCCGTTCCTCGGGCGAGGCCACTTGTTTTTATTATAAGAATTAGCGTGATTTTTCACGCTAATTTTCCTCCTTAAATCAGTCAAAATAATACTTTTCGGCCAGCAGTTCGGCGAGAAGTACCGCACCGCCTGCGGCACCACGCAAGGTGTTGTGGGAAAGTGAAATCATCTTGTAGTCGAAAATATTGTCCTTTTGAAGCCGTCCGACAATGCAGGCCATGCCGTTTTCTCTCATGCGGTCGAGCGCCGTCTGCGGTCTGTCGGGCTCGCTCAAATAATGTATAAACTGCTTTGGTGCGGACGGCAATTTAAGCCGTTGCGGCTCGCCCTCATACTCGGCCATGCGCAAAATCAGCTCATCAATGCTCGCTTTTTGGCGCAGTGAAAAGGAAATTGCCGCCATATGCCCATCGCTGACCGGCACTCTGATGCATTGGGCGCTTATGGTCGGCTGTGCGCTCGGCACGATAATCCCCCCGACGACCGAGCCCCAAATTTTGAGCGATTCGCTCTCGGTTTTTTGCTGTTCGCCCGGTATGTACGGTATGACATTGTCGTGCATCTCACAGTAATCGCTCATCAGTTTGCCTGCGCCCGAAACGGCCTGCATGGTGCACAGCGAAACACTGAGTAGGCCGAGATCCCAAAAGGCGTGCAAGGGCGGTAAAAAACTCTGCACCGAGCAATTTGATTTGACGGCGATGAACCCTCTTTTCGTGCCCAATCTGCGCCGCTGTGTGGGTATTACCTCCAGATGGGTCGGGTTGATTTCGGGTATCACCATGGGCACATCTGCACAGGTGCGACAGGCCGAATTGCACGATACGACAGGGCATTCGAGCTTTGCATATCGCTCCTCCAAGGTGCGTGTTTCGTCCTTACTCAAGGCGAGTGCGCAAAATACGAAATCGCACTGCTGTGCTATGCTCTCGGCATGCCCGACGGCGCATTGCACCGTCATTTTGAGAACATTTTCGGGCAGATCGATTTGCTCGATGCCACGGCTGCGCAAAGCCTCGGCATAGGTTTTGTGGGCGCTGCTTGGCCCTGCGGCGATGGCGACAAGCTCAAAAAATCGATGCGAGCTGAGCAGGCTTAGTAGCCGTCGCCCGACCATCCCGGTTGCGCCGAGCACCCCGACACGGTATTTTTTCAAGTAAATCACTCCTTTGTGTAAACGGTATCTAAAGATATGCAAA
>CAYJAS010000104.1:2252-4269 GCA_964367895.1 uncultured Oscillospiraceae bacterium
CGCCCTCTTTTTTAACCTAAATTTCTCTTTATTCGCCAATCAGCAGGTTCATGATGGTCTTATAAACTAACTCGGGTGTCACTTTAAATGAATACTCCTTGTGCAGTCGCTCTGTGAACTTGTGGGCATCTTTGCCAAATGTGCCGATGTCCAGCACAGGCAACGACAGCGCCTGCATATCCTCTATAGGCAGTTTGTAAATCTCGCCAAATCCGGGCATATTGTCCTTTAGCGCCGAAATTGTCTTGGGGTCTTTGGGCGCGGCGGCATAGCTCAAATCGGAGATATACGGGAAAAACTTTTTGTATACAATATTATAGCCGGTGTCGGTGCTGTCAACCGTTTTTGAAACGGCGTTTAGCAGGCGCTTGTCCTTTTCGCTCGTGCCCTCTATGTAAATATGCGGATAATAGGGCGGTGTGAAATACACCACGACCACCGGGTCACGGTCTGACCAGCTTGCCTGCACCAGCTCGACGATTTTAAGGGCACGGTCACGGCTGTCAAGGCTTTCGTCACTGTCCATCTTGCTCACAAGCTCAGAAATTGCCTTGTCAAGCGCCTCGCCCATCTCGGCTTTAACGGCGCTGTAAAGCTCGGTATAGCTCATTACACGGGATTTCCACGGCAGAGTTTGCTTGGGTCTTGAGCTCATTTCATTGAAGCGGTCAAAGCGCTGTTGAAGCAGTTCTATCGTTGCGGAAAATGCCTTGTCGGCGCCTTTTCTGACCTTTTCAAGCACTTGATCGGGGGTACTGCAATGGGTGGCATAATTGAAAAACAGATTTGCGCTTTGGGCTACCTGCACCGAATATTCCGGCTTTAAATCACGCTGGCGCAGAGTGATGGGCGGCAAGGTGACCTCACCCTCGGCTATATCGCAATAATCGGGGTTTAGGTTGATCTCGGTGGTGATAGCGGCGGCGATTTGGTTGGGGTCTATGCCCTTGAAGGACTCGCCGACATGGGTTTCTTTGCCGACCACATAAAAGGCGGGCATAAGCTTGCCGACCGTGCCGACATAGATGTATTTTTTATCGTCACCGACATATTCTGCCGTCATATAATCGGTGTCGAGTAGCGCCAAATAATTGTAGTCATGCTGTTTTTGCAAGGCGACAAGCTCGGTTGTGCAGGCAAGCATTCCGCAAGAGCCGCTCTCCTCGTCACACACGCCCAGGAAAATGAGATTTCCGTCAAAGTTTTCGATATCTGCGGTGATTTGCTCGATAAGTGCTATCAGCACGGCATCGCCGGCCTTCATGTCGAAAAGTCCTCTGCCGAACAGATATTCACCGCTTTGCAGGTCTTGACGTGTGTCCTCGGGCAATTTGTCGGCGATTTCCTTTAGCTTTTCGGTCAGCTCATAGGGCTTGTTTGCAAGGTGCATTAGGTCTGCATAATCGGAAATTCCCACCGTATCGGTGTGTCCGATGAGCAAGACTGTGTCCTTGTTGCTCGGATTTTTTTGGCCGTTTACGATCGCCATGACGCTATTGCGCTTCATTTTATCGTCCTGCGCCGTCACCATTTTGAGGTTTTGCGGATGCTGTTTGAAGTAGTCCATGCGCATGAAAATGTCGTACACAAGTTGCGCCATTTTCAGCTCGTCGGGAGTGTCTACAACGCTGAGTTGCTCGGTCAGTTCAACTGCGATTTGCTCGATTCTCTGTGCAAGATTGTCTTTCATCTTTCTACCTCCGGTATAATTTAGTGTTTATATTACAAATAGTTGTCGAAAACAGACAAGGTTGGCAGGGCAATTATTTTTTTCATTTTTTATTAAAAATCATTGGGGTGCAAGGTGCGAAAGTTTTACCTGTAGGGGCGAGCTGTGCTCGTCCGAGGATTGTGCGGTGGGCGTTCGGGCGATTCGTGAATCGCCCCTACAAACCGTTATTCAAAACTCGGTGTAGGGGTCGATGACCACATCGACCCGAAAGAATACTGCGCAATTTGCGGTCACGGCAAGCCGTGACCCTACAGGACGAGGGTTACGGTGGAGCGACGGGGGCGT
>CAYJAS010000104.1:4369-6086 GCA_964367895.1 uncultured Oscillospiraceae bacterium
GCGAAAAACTCGGTCAGTGCCGCTTCGCAACGGTAGACATCGGACAGGTTGACATACTCGTCGGGGCGGTGATAATTTGCACCTCCCGGGCCAAAGGTATAGGTCGGAACGCCCAAGGTACCGCCAAAATGACAAAAATCGCCGATGCTCGAAAAGGTGGTAAAATCGGGCTCTTTCCCCCAATGCTCGGTACAGCACTTTGTCAGCACATCGATTATCGGGCCGTTTTTTGGGGAGATATACGGTTTAAACCCACCGTCCGACAGCTGACACGGCCCATGGCGCATTTTCAGCTCATATTGGCAGGAGATGCCCGCCTCGGCGATGGCACGCTCGGCCTCTGCACGCACGCTTTCAAAGCTCTCACCGGGCACAACATGGCGAAAGACCTCCAGCTCGGCATAATCGGGCACACTGCAGGCCGCACCGCCGCCGGTCAGGCGAATGATGCACATGCTTCCCTCGCCCATATGGGGATCGGTCGGCAGCGTAAAAGATTCAAGTTTCAGGGCGATTTTAGCGGCGTCGGAAACGGCATTTACACCGTCCTGCGGACTGGCGGCATGGCTGGAGCGACCGTGCAGGCAAATGGTGTAATTATATCCGCCACGAGCGCCGTGGCAAATAGTGGGGGAGGGTTTCCCCGAAAATGCGCCCGACGGCTCGGTCACCAGGACGATGTCGGGGCTTTGCACTTTGTTATCCTCCAGCAAAAACAGCGTGCCAAGGCCGAACGGCCCCTCCTCATCGGACACCAGCGAATAGCTGACCTTACCGCAAAAGGGGGCTCCGTCTTTGAGATTTTTGAGCACCGCCATAATGACGGCGCAACCGCCTTTCATGTCAAGTGCGCCAAGGCCGTAAAGCCTGTCGCCCTCTATAGTCGGGGTGAGCGGATCGTAAGTCCAGCCGGCGCATATATCGACCGTGTCGAGGTGGCCATTTAAATGGACATGAGGCCCCGGGCGGCCGCTGTCTATCGTTCCGAATATATTTTTTCCGTGAAAATCGGTGATTTTGCTGTCGTGGTAGCTGTGCATTTGTGCCGGAATGCCGTGTCCGATTAGCCATTTGTAGGCAAAGTCCATGACATTTTCCTCATGAAAATATGGGCTGTGTATGGCGACAAGGTCGCACAAAAGTTTAGTAATTTCGGCCTGTTGCATTTTTTTCAAAACCTCCGTTTGGGTGTGTTTTAAATGATACATTATTCATTATATACATCTTTTGAATAGCTGTCAATTTATATTGCATCGTTTGGTGGATTTGGGGGACAGCATTTTGAAATCTCGGTGTAGGGGGCGAATCGTGCACCATGTAGGGGTGGGGTTCTGTCCCCTACCGAAAGAACGCCTCGCAGTTTGCGGTCACGGCAAGCCATGACCCTACAGGACGGGGGACGGCGGGCGATTCATGAATCGCCCCTACATTTATCGTTTCACAATTGTGCAAACACGGGTGGCCGATGACCGCCCCTACATTGTTGGCATATTTACCGTGCAACTGCGTAAATTTTAAATTGAAATGTCTATTATTATATGGTATAATAACCTCTGCGGTGCCCAAAATCATAGATTTTGACCGCTGCGAGAACATTGAATCGCAATTTGCCTTGCTCCGCAAGCCGGTGGCTATGCCACCTGCGACTTTGTCGCTAAATTGTGGTATAATTATTTCTCTATTGCAATTTATCACTAAAATCATGAAAAAAGGGGTC
>CAYJAS010000105.1:0-6039 GCA_964367895.1 uncultured Oscillospiraceae bacterium
AAAACCGCCCTTTCGGGCGGTTTTTACTTGATAACTTACAGAGCGCTTTGGCTTGAGCCAAGCACATTTTTAATCTTGTGCTCAACCATTTGCATGACCGCTTCTCTTCCCTTTGACAGGTATTGTCTGGGGTCAAAATGTTCGGGATTTTGTGCAAAATGCTGTCTGATTGCCGCCGTCATGGAAATGCGCAGGTCAGAGTCAATGTTGATTTTGCACACCGCCATTTTCGCCGCCTGTCTGAGCATATCCTCGGGTATTCCGATGGCGTCGGGCATTGCGCCGCCGTTTTGATTAATTATCTTGACAAAATCCTGCGGAACCGATGAAGCTCCGTGCAGTACTATCGGAAATCCCGGCAGACGCTTTGAAATATCTTCAAGAATATCAAAACGAAGCTGCGGATCTTGCCCCGGCTTAAACTTAAATGCGCCGTGGCTTGTGCCGATTGCAATGGCAAGCGAGTCTACGCCGGTGCGTGTGACAAACTCCTCCACCTCAGCCGGATTTGTAAACTGTGCATCTTCGTCAGCGACATTTACATCGTCCTCAACTCCGGCCAGCTTTCCAAGCTCACCTTCAACCGTTACGCCACGTGCGTGAGCGTAATCGACTACCTTTTTTGTCAGCTCGATGTTTTGCTCAAAATCATGGTGTGAACCGTCAATCATAACAGAGGAAAATCCACCGTCGATACACGCTTTGCACACTTCAAAATCCTCACCGTGATCAAGGTGAAGGGCCATCGGCAAATTGGTTTCGAGCATGGCCGCCTCAACTAACTTGACAAGATAGTTGTGCTTTGCATATTTTCTCGCACCTGCCGAAACCTGCAAAATCACCGCTGAGTTTTGCACTTTTGCCGCCTCGGTGATTGCCTGAACAATCTCCATATTGTTGACATTAAAGGCACCTATGGCATATCCGCCGGCATAGGCTTTTTGGAACATTTCTTTTGTTGAAATAAGTGGCATAACAAAAACCTCCATTATTTTTAATGCTATTATTTTATCATTAAAAAGGCTACATCGCAACCTTGATTTTAATATTTTTTTATGTTAAAATTGTACTAATATTAATTTTAGGAGGTTTTTTTATGGAAACACTTAAAGGTGCATGTATTTTCGGGCAATCGGGTGGCCCAACCTCGGTCATAAACTCCAGCGCTTACGGAGTTTTCAAGACCGCACTTGAAAATGACAATATCACCCGTGTCCTCGGTGCGGCACACGGCATAAAAGGGGTACTCGACGACATCTTGTACGACATCGGCAAAGAAGATGCAGACCAGCTCGAGCTGCTGCTCAACACACCGTCTTCTGCCCTCGGCTCCTGCCGATACAAACTGAAAGACCCGTCGGTTGACGACACCGATTACCGCCGTATTCTTGAAATCTTCAAAAAGTACGATGTCCGCTACTTCTTCTACAACGGTGGCAACGACTCTATGGATACCTGCAGTAAAATCTCAAAGTATATGCAATCGCAAAACTACCCTTGCCGTGTCATGGGCGTTCCCAAAACCATAGACAATGACCTGTACGGCACCGACCATTGCCCGGGTTACGGCAGTGCGGCAAAATACATAGCCACCTCTTGCATGGAAATTTATCAAGACGCTCACGTATATGACACCGGCACGGTCACCATCGTCGAGTGCATGGGCAGAAATGCCGGCTGGCTTACCGCCGCCGCTTCTCTCGCTTCGCTTGGCGGAGCGGCTCCCGACCTCATTTACATGCCGGAGATAAGCTTTGACCTTGAAAAGTTTGTGGCAGATGTCAAAAAGGTTTACGACAAAAACGGTAGCTGTATCGCCGTTGTTTCAGAGGGTATTCACGACAAAGACGGCGTCTTTATCTCGGAATATGCCAGCAAAAACGCCTCCAAGGCGGATGCTTTCGGCCACAAGCAAATGGGTGGTGTAGCGGCATTTTTGGCGGCTGAAATCGCCGAGAAAACCGGTGCTAAAACTCGCCCGGTGGAGTTTTCTCTGCTTCAGCGTTGCGGTGCCCACCTTGCCAGCGCAGTTGATGTGGAAGAAGCATTTATGATGGGGCAGAAAGCTGTGCTGTCGGCCGTTGAGGGACATACCGACAAAATGGTCGCAATCAAACGCCTCCCCGGTGAGGGATATAGCACCGAAGTTATACTTCTCGACCTGTCCTCTGTGGCAAATGCCGAGCACAAGTTCCCACTTGAGTGGATTACAAATGACGGCACCGGCATTTCCGAAGATTTTTACAAATATGCCTTGCCACTGATAAACGGCACTCCCAACCGCCCGAGCAAAGACGGTCTTCCGCTATTTGCAAAGCTCAAGAAAATCAAAGCCGAGTAAGACCGCTGTAAAGGAAACAATTTGTGAGCACAAAACGTATAATACTGTTTGCTTTATCAGCAATTTTCCTCGCCTTGGCGATTTTTGCAATTGTAATCGGCTTTTTCATTGAAACCGAACCGGGCAGTCTTTTGAGTTTTACAGAGCTCGCCCGCACAGTTGGCAGTATTGTCGCCGTAGTTTCACTTGTTGCCTCGGCACTTCTTGCGAGAGCTGCAATTAAGAAATAGCAAATCATATTTTAAATACCGATGCAACTAAAAAAGAAGCAATGCATATGCGTTGCTTCTTTTTATATATTGCTCTCATTTTTTGACCGTGATAACGTGATTGCCATACTGTAGGGACATGGCTTGCCGTGTCCGTTTTTGATCATTCACAAATATTTCTTATGCAGACATTTGCAGTCACGGCAAGCCGTAATGATTTTTGCTTTGTTCAGCAGGCAATAATATATAACAGCACAAACTGCAAAAGCAAAATCATCGGCATACCTAAGGTAAAAGACAGATGCTTTGTCTTATGCCTAAAGAGGTACATCGAGCAAATCATACCCACACTTCCGCCTAATGCTGCTATAGTAAAAAGAGTTTTCTCCGGCACACGCCTTTTTGCCTTTTTCGCAAATTGCTTGTCTGCGCCACACAGCAAAAATGCCGCTAAGTTAATAATAGCGGCATATATTGCAAAAGCTAAGATAAGTTGTTCCCCCATTATTTTGCCGTTTTTGCCTTTGCGATGTCCTTTATCAGCACATCTGACAGCGCGATGCTCTCCTCCACCGTGTCAATGAGCATAAACTCGCCCGGGCTGTGGTCATCTGCACCCTCGGGCGCCAGTCCATCAAGGCAAATTGCCCCCATGCGTGAAATATGATTTGCATCTGAAAGCCCGCCACGCAATTTCACTTTGAGGTCAATTCCGTGCTCTTTTGCCACCTGCTGTGCATGCTTAACATAATCGTGCGCCTGCTGTGTCGGCTCCATCGGTGCGGTAGACTCGCTCTTTAGTATCTCAAAGCGAACACGGGGCTCTTTGGGATTTTCCATAAGCTGCTTTACTTTTGCGTCAATCCTATCGACCTCGGCGGCGCTCATAACACGGAAGTTTGCCGTCAATTCGGCATAATCGGCGACAACATTGGCAAGTCTGCCACCGCCCCCTATGACATTACCCGAAGTTCCTCTCTCCTCCGACTGCAAATCGGCCAGCTCGGTGATAAACCTACCCATCTCGTGTACCGCTGAATATGCGCCGTTTTCAAATACAAAGCCGACATGCCCGGCTTTGCCGTGAAATCCGATATTATAAGTGACAGACCCCTTGCGAATATAGCATCTGTCGCCGCCAACTTGGGCGGTTTCATAAACAAAGCAATATTTAGACTTGGTGCCGTACTCCTCAAAAATCGGCATGGAATATGGGCTTCCGATCTCCTCATCGGGGTTGAACACGCACACCATATTAAGGTTGTCGCTCACCTCTTTGGGCAGGTTTTTTATGGCATGGTAAATAGCCAGCACACCGTGCTTCATATCACACACACCCGGGCCAAATGCCTTGTTGCCCTCAATCCTAAAAGGACGCTGTGCGCAAGTGCCCTTTTCGAAAACCGTGTCAATATGTCCGACAAACATTATGTCATAATGCTCGGCCCAGCGGTTTGCCACAGCAAGGCAATTTCCGGTATTGGGTGAAAGGTCATAGGTTTTGGTCTGCCAACCTATACCCTCAAAAAGCTGTTCCATATAAGAGGCGACGGCACTTATACCCTCCGGGCAATCCTGTCCGCTGTCTATATTTACCAAATCCTCAAGCTGTTTCAGATATTCTTTTTTGTCAAACATAATCTTCACCTTCATTTTAATATTTATTTGCCAAACATTTAAGCTACTCTATTATAATATCGCTAATTTCTATCACAGTCAATTTTTTTCTTTATTTTCATGCAATTTTTAAAGTTTTTATTGAAAAAAAGCCTCCATAGCTATATAATATATTACATAAAGACTTTTATGAATGGAGATAACTGTATGAGACTTGTTACACGTTCGGATTTTGACGGTTTAGCATGCGGAGCATTGCTTAAAGAAGCAGGTATTATCGATCATTGGACTTTTGCTCATCCAAAGGATTTGCAAGATGGTCTTGTCGAAATAACCGAAAATGATTGCCTTGCCAATGTCCCCTTTGTCGAGGGTTGTGGCCTGTGGTTTGACCACCATTCAAGCGAGCAACAGCGCCAAGATTTGGCCGGAAAATACAAAGGCGAAAGCAGACTTGCACCGTCGTGTGCACGCATAATCTATGATTACTACGGTGGCAGAGAGCGTTTCCCCCAATTTGACGACATGATGATAGCGGTCGACAAGGTCGATTCGGGCAATCTGACAATTGATGAGGTTCAAAACCCCACCGGCTGGATTTTGGTCGGCTATTTGATGGATCCGCGCACAGGCCTTGGCAGATGGCGTAATTTCACCATATCAAACTACGCTCTCATGGAAAAGCTAATTGACGCTTGTCGCACCATGACCACCGCCGAAATACTCGCCATGCCCGATGTTGTCGAGCGTATCGAGGTATACTGTGAGCAAGATAAAAAGTTCAGAGAAATGGTGGCGGCACACACAAAAACCATGGGCAATTTGATTGTCAGCGACCTGCGCGGTGTTGACCCCATTTATTCGGGCAATCGCTTTTTGATTTACAGCATGTTCCCCGAGCAAAACATCTCGGCTTGGATTGTCAGCGGTAGAGGCGGTCAAGGCTGTAGCGCCGCTGTCGGCTATAGTATTTTAAACCGCAGCTGCACTGTAGATGTCGGCAAATTGATGCTCAAATACGGCGGTGGCGGACATCATCAAGTTGGCACCTGCCAATTCTCGGATGCTGATATGCCGGTGCGTTTGCCCATGCTTATTGAGGAGCTTGCCTCAATGGTCAACGAAGGCTAATAAATTTCAAACACCCCTCCGGTGGCTGTAATGGCTACCGAAGGGGTGTTTTTTACTTTTACAACAGCTTTGATATAGCTTCTTCCACTTGCTCAGCGGAAGCTACAGGCTCAAAGCGAGCCACTACCGTACCTTCTCTGTCTACAAGGAATTTTGTAAAGTTCCATTTTATGTCGGGCTTTTTGTCATAATCGGGATCTTTTTCACTGAACATCTGATGCAGTCTATCGTTCAGCTTGTGTTCAGGGTTGTTAAATCCGCCAAAGCCCTTTTGCTCTTTCAAGAAATTATACAGCGGTATTGCACCGTCACCGTTTACTTCAATTTTAGAAAACTGTTTGTACGGCGTACCAAAGTTTAGTGTGCAAAACTCGTGTATTTCCTCATCGGTTCCCGGCGTTTGTGCCCCAAACTGATTGCACGGAAAGTCCAGTATCTCCAGTCCTTTTTCAGCGTATTTCTCGTGCAGATTTTTAAGGTCTTCATACTGCGGTGTAAAACCGCAATGGGTAGCTGTGTTGACTATCAACATCACTTTTCCCTTAAGCTCGGAAAGATTAAGCTGTGTGCCGTCGGTATTGGGGACGCTCATTTCATAAATGTTCATTTGTTTTTTCCTTTCGTCTTTTATCATGGGTTTGCTTTATCTAATTATATCTTATTTTGCTTTAAATTACAATATCTTTTTCACAGCAATTCATTTGCGGTAGAGCTTCAAAATGTAAAAACCGCCCTTTCGGG
>CAYJAS010000106.1:0-5969 GCA_964367895.1 uncultured Oscillospiraceae bacterium
CA
Source organism: uncultured Oscillospiraceae bacterium (assembly GCA_964367895.1). GTDB lineage: Bacteria > Bacillota > Clostridia > Oscillospirales > Butyricicoccaceae > CAYJAS01. The sequence continues at coordinate 3 of CAYJAS010000106.1, forward strand.
CAACAAAACGAGCAGACCGATGGCGATAAGCTCTATAGCACTTTGATAGTTTACAAACCAACCGACAAGTTTGGGAGAGCCGATAAGAACACCGGAGTAGTAAGACCCCTCACGATGTACAAAGTTTCCACCCTGTATCACAAGCTCGATTGTACCTTCACTCGGGGTAGTGTCAATTTCAATTTCCCCGTATTGCGCAACAAAATGCTCGATCTCGGCGGAGGGTACGCCAAAGACGCCCCGATGAATACCGTTTACATAAAGAGTTCTTGCATAGTCACCTGTGACAAAAACACGATAATATTCGTATTGCGGCACAAGGACAGTCAAGCGTGCCGTTCGCCCCTCGTTGTGGTCGATAGGATTTCCTATCAAAGCTTCTCCCTCACGCAGCTCAAACTGTTCGGGTGTGAGCATTTCGCCGGGCAGATGCTCCACATCTCCCACTGCTGATACCACAGTGTTTGAAAAATCAATGCCTGTCAGATCCCAAACTCCTTGCTGAGAGTACACCTCGGTGTAATTGACTCGGTCATAGCGGTAGATGGTATCACCGTACCACAGCAGAATGCATCCGACAAGCACAACAGTCAAGGCAACCCAAATAAAGCTGTCCTTTTTTCTGTCTCCCATGAACACACCACCTTTTTAAACTTTTAAGCTACATCGCAAAGGAAGACTTGTCGCAAACTTCTTCGCGCAAGTGCTTTTATTATAAGTCATACGCCGTACCTGTGTCAATCGCCCGAGTTGCGATAAAAGTCTGCGCTTTTGTTTGGCGGTTATTTTAAACAAAAAAGGCAAGCCCGAGGGCGTGCCTTTTTGCGTTTGCTCAATTTTTAATTGTCGCCGAACAGTTTCTTTTCAAAATCACTAATAGGCATGGGCTTTGCAAAATAATACCCCTGTGCGGCATCGCACCCGACAGAGTGCAAAAACTCCACTTGACCTTTTTCCTCAATGCCCTCTGCTAAAGTGAACATATCAAGACTGCGTGCAAGCTTTATAATACCCTCAACCACCAAGTTGCCGCGCTTATCATCTCGATAATCGATAAAGAAGCTTCTGTCAAGCTTGAGTGTGTCCACCTTAAAGTTTTTGAGCATTCCAAGGGTGGAATAACCCGAGCCGAAATCGTCTATCGACACGGAGAACTCTGCCTCTTTCAGGCTGTCAAGCAAGGTCGTAAGCTGTTTTTCATCGTCTGATAGGCTTGTTTCGGTCAACTCTACCTCTATAAACTTTGTCGGCACACCGTGTTTGTCGGCAATCGCCTTGATTTTGGATACAAAGTTCGGGTCGTTTAGGTTAATACGTGAAAAGTTCACCGATATCGGTATGCACTTTTTGCCCTCATCTTGCCATCTGCGAAGCATTTTGCACACCGTTTCGAGCATATACATGTCAAGCTTTGTAATAAAGCCGTTTCTCTCAAATAGCGGGATAAAATCTCCCGGAAAATGCACCTTACCGTCCGGCTCTATCCAACGAACAAGAGCCTCTGCACCCAAAACCTCTCCGGTTTCCACGCTGTTTTTGGGCTGTAGATAAGCCTTAAAGTGGCCATTTTCAAGTGAAGAATGCATTTTGTTGGTAATTTCACCGTTTTTCAGCACCTGTTGTTTAAAGCGCTCGTCATAATCCCAAATACAGGCTCCACCCTCTACTTTTGCAAAGCTGTGCGCCATATTGGTTTTGTTTATCATGCTGTCAATATCTGTCTCGTCTTGCTCTATCAAATACCTTCCGACCCTAAACTCAAAACGATGATTTAGGGCAGTTTCGGCAAGTTTTTCTTTGAAAATAGCGGTATACCTATCCAGTATAGACCCAATATTATCAAAATACACCTTCTCTGCAAAAAGCATAAACTCATCCGAGGTCACGCGTGCCTGAATGAAAGAGGGGTGGCTCGCCTGTTTTCCTGCCTCAGCCATTGTTATAATAACACGATTGCCCGTTTCAAAGCTGAAAAGCTCGTTTATGGCCTTGAAATTTATAACATCGGCTTTGACCATATAATATTGCTTGTTTGGGTTTTGCGAAAGTACTTGCGCCACATCTATCTTAAACTTAGAGAGATTTCTAATTCCGGTCAGCTCATCATAGTACGCCGTTTTTTCAATAGCCAAAAGGCTTTTGCGCTTTGTGTACAGTATATAGGTGGCAAAGCTCAAAAAGGCTATTGTGACCAGCATCGTTATAGTGGTCATTTGATTTGAAAAACTGTTGGCAAGCTGCATAACAGTGTCTTCCGGGACGACATACATGATGCTCCAGTTGTTAAACGCAAGCGGTGTATATGCCGAAATACTGCGATTACCGTCAAGCTCGAAGGTGACTACATTTTCTCTGCCATACCTTATGTCGTCCGATACCGAGGTCGATGTGTTGGGCGGGTCGTATTGCACAAGCTCGGTGCGGACATAGTCATAACCGAGCTCCACAGTGCTCAAAAGTATATCTCCGTCTTGGTTGACAATCATGGCGTATCCGCCTGCATTTAGTACATCATTATGCAAAATAGAAGCTAAATAATCTGTCGAATACTCTGCCGTTATCATTGCCTGGACTGTGCCCTCGTAATAAATCGGAGCGGCGACCGTAAGCACAACATCTCCGCTGTGATCTGAAATATGCGGCTCTGTCGTCACCGTTTGCCCTTGTTTCACCAAATCGTAATATGGCTCTTCGCTTATATTGACGAGATGTTCTCCGGGTATAAGCAAACCGCCACCGGCAGTCGCATCTGCCAGCACTATGCTTTGGAAGTTAAAGTTGGACTGCACCTGCTCAATATACTCGATAATAGCGTCTTGGTCATAATACTCAAATGCGGAAATAGCCTTTACTATGCTGGCAAGTCCGTTTGACTCCGAGGTTAACTCCCTGTCAAAGGACTGTTTCTGTTGCTTTGCGACATTTTCAAGTGTTTGTTTGGTGGAGTTTTCAAAGCTATTACCGACACTCATATTAAATTGGAGCAACACAATAATAACGATCATAAGCAGTGATATGATCGCAAAGAAAAGTGTTGCGTTGCTCTCTCGTTTATTCATTATTACCTCAAGCATAATTTATTTCATACACAATGGCGACTGAATAAATGAAGCTTACGAGCTGCATTTGCAAATCAACCATGTAGACATTATATAGCGTATTATATAGAATATTCTATCATTGATTGATTTATTATTCAAGTGTAAAAATTGCAATTTGCACACGTTTTTCGCAATATAACACAGCGGTGAAAATTATTTGACTGCTAAAATCCCCCCGAAGCATTTTTCGGGGGGATTTTATAAAATCAAATATTATGCCCAAGGGTCTAATTTTACCGGTTTTCTGATGTCGGGAAGCAAGAACTGTTCCCACAAAAACCATTGCCCGGTAGAGGGTTTATGGCGCAATTTAATCAAGCGAGCCGAGTCTGCACCGCCAGATTTAACATAAAGCTGTAAATATCCCTCTGAAAAAAGGTCTTTTGTATGGCTTGTTTCATAAACATTGACGGTCAGCGGAGTTTTTGGTTCGTAATTGTTTTCGGGGGTAGCACCCTCAAAATACGAAACGGGGACATATTCCTTGCCGACAAGGCGGTCACGCATAAAGCCTATTTCATAATTAGAAAGAGGGCGTGGCCCTTTGAGGAAGTTGAGCATGTCAATGCATTCATCTTTGTTGACCGAATACATGCACAATGAAGCGATAGTAAGGGCAACAACCTTGTGCGGGTCTTTCATATCGGCGCCGTCTGCCGCCTGAAGAGCAGAAAGACCGGGGGGAATATCCCCAATAATTATCGGTTTGCAGGTGGCATTGTTAAGCCCGTCATTGCGATCACCGATATCGTCGGCAACCGATTTGGCGACGCTTTCCACGCTGTCCTTAAGTTTGTCAAAAAAGCTCATAAAAGTACTCCTCTCATATTTCATTTTACAACAGTATAGCATATTAAATGGGTGTATGCAATCACAGAAAACTATGAGGACGGGAGGTTTTTTTCTTTTTGGAAGTAACAATTTTGAAACAATAAAGCAAAAATCCGACCGAGATTAACTCAGTCGGATCAAATTATCAGCATTAACTTATTTGGAAAGTGACAACTGCGCCGTCTTGGTTTTGCGGAAAAAGCCAAACTTTTCAACGGTGGCACAGCATTTGTCCACCATGCATATCAAAGCGGCCTCACGGCTACTTGGAATTGTAAGCGGTGTAACCGGCCACATATGGCTTTCAATGATATTTATTTCTTTGTCCGACAACTCGAAAAACCGGCTTGCATGTTCAACCGCTATCTGATTGTGGGTAAACAGCAGTTTTACCGGATTTGGGCGTGGCTCAAGAGCGCCTGAAAGCTCAAAATCATGTAGCAGAGCAGCTCTGGCCACTGCAGAACAATCCAAACCAAGCCGCTTTGCAAGTACAAAAGAGGTGTATGCGACAAAAAAACTGTGCTCCACTCTGTTTATATGTTTGCTATGCTGTTTAATGCTCGCCATCGCTTGAAATTGCTCGCTCGTCAGTATATCGTTTGTAATATCGTAAAACTCGTCACTTATCTTTTGCCTGTCAATTTTCAATCTTCACGCCTCCGGATTTTTATTACCGTCATTATCCTATCATAAAAAAAGATGTATTACAAACAAAAAAACCAAAAAAGTTAACAAATTTAAGCGGTAAAATTAGCCATTTTGTTTAAAAATATGCACTATAATCAGTTATATTTTAAAAAACTTTAAAAACACAGAGTTTACATTGCCACGTCGGTGCGATATAATACTTGCATTGCAAAAATTATATTTTCTGGAGGTAATAGCCATGTTTTATTCACTGACCGAGCAACAAGAGGCATTTGCACAGCAAATCCAGCAAAAATTGTTGGAACTGACCTGCACACTGGGAGCAATTCCGGCACCGTCTAATTTTGAGGAAAAGCGTGCTGCTTTTATTGAAAAATGGCTGAAAGATGCAGGGGTTGAAAATGTGTACATCGATGAGGCGCTAAATGTCGTGGTGCCCTTTAATGAGAACTCACCTGAAGGCTGCGTGCTTTTGATGGCTCACACCGACATCGTTTTTCCCGATACCGATAAGATTGACGTCACAGTAGACGGCGACTTTTTGCGTGCACCCGGTATTGGCGACGACACAGCAAATGCATCTATGCTTATGACATGGGTAGCCTACATTGCACAGCAAAAGCTAAAGGCAAAGAGTGGTGTTATTTTTGCGCTTAACAGTGGCGAGGAGGGACTTGGAAATCTGAAGGGGACTCGCGCACTTATGAAAAAGTATGGAAGTAGCATCAAAGAGGTCATCTCGTTTGACGGTCAAATGTCAAATATATGTGACCGAGCTGTCGGCTCATATCGCTGGAAATTGACTGCATACACAGAGGGTGGACATTCCTACGGGAAATTTGGCAATAAAAACGCAATAGCGGCACTCGCTGATGTAATTGCCGAACTGTATAAAATCGAAGTGCCCAAAGATGGCTCGCACACAACCTACAATGTGGGAATGATTGAGGGTGGAACTTCGGTCAACACCATTGCACAGCAGGCAGAGATGCTTTTTGAATACCGCTCCGATTACAAGCAATCGCTTGAGTATGTGCACGAGCGATTTTTGGCAATTGTCGAAAAACATAAGACTGATAAGTGCCGTTTGGAGCTTGAATTGCTCGGCGAGCGTCCCTGTATGGGAGATGTCGATCCGGTTGTACACAAACTGCTGACCGACAGACTGGGCGAGGTTATCGAGCATTATTCCGAAAAAAGACCCACTTTAGGTAGTGGCTCTACCGATTGTAATATACCATTTTCCATGGGTATCCCCGGTGCCGCTTTTGGCTGTTATACCGGACATGGCGCCCACACACGTGAGGAATGGATAAGCATCAGCTCGCTCAAGATTGGCATGCCTATCATGGGTGCGGTAGTACTCAATAGATTCGAGTAAAAT
>CAYJAS010000107.1:0-5959 GCA_964367895.1 uncultured Oscillospiraceae bacterium
CCGTCAAAATCCTGCCAAAACCTCGGATATGATTTGTCGGCCGCCTGTGCCCCGACAATGTTGACCGCACCGTCACAAATGGCAGATGCGATGGCCGCCGACATGGCAATGCGATGATCGCCGAAACAGTCCACCGTGCCACCGTTCAAACGTCCACTCCCCTCGATGACCAAACCATCATTTTCAATTGTGCATTTGCCACCCAAAGCGGTCAGCATAGCCGCCGTGCTTTCAAGGCGATCGCTCTCTTTAATACGCAGTCGTGCGCCGTTTATAATTTCGGTTTTGCCGACCGCCGCCGCCGCACATATGGCCAAAATCGGGACAAGGTCGGGCGTCTGTGAGGCATCTATCGTCGTCGGGATGAGCGCCTTGTTTGAGCAAGTATAAACCGTGCCGTCTCGCACGGCAATTTGTGCGCCCATGCGTGACAAAATGTCAATTACCGCCCTGTCTCCCTGTACCGAACTGTGATTTAATCCGCTAAGGGCAATGTCACCGCCAAGCGCTCCGGCCGCCAGCCAAAAAGCGGCGTTTGACCAGTCGCCCTCAGCTATAATTTTACCCGGGGAAATGTATTTTTGCTGTGCCACCGAAAAACCGTGAGCCGTCTTCTCAACCGATATTCCAAAAAGCGAAAGCACCTCTATGGTGATGTCAACATAAGGTGCCGACTGAAGTTGCCCTTCGATAATCACCTCGCCACCTTGCTCGCAAAGGGCGAGCGCCATAAGCAGTCCCGACACAAATTGTGACGATACCGAGCCGGGCAAAGTGAAAGTTCCACCGCTCATTTTGCCCGAGGCCGAAAGCAATGCCCGCTCGGGCGAGTGAAATGTGCATCCATGCTCGCTCAGCTGGTCAAGCAGTGGTGACATCGGCCGCTCGGGCAGTCTGCCCGACATGGCGAAATTGGCTTGCGCCCCAAGCGCACAGGCTATCGGAAGTAAAAACCGCAAGGTCGATCCGCTTTCACCACAGTCCACAGTCGCCCCACGGACAAGTTGTCCTCCGCTCACCGAAAAGCCGCTCAGCGTTCGGCCGATTTGAGCGCCCAACCCGGCCATACAGCCTGCCGTGGCGTCGATATCCTGCGAGCTTTGGTTGATGCATATCTCCGTTTCACCGTCTGCAAGTGAAGCGCACATTAGCAAACGGTGCACATAGGATTTAGAGGAAATGGCGGCAATTTCGCCGTGCAATTTCCCCGGCAATACAGTTTTATCCATCGCAATGCTCCATTCCCGACTCAAGCAGTCGATTTGCCTGCTCAATCGGCATTTTCAGTGGGATACAGTCGCCGATGCTACGAGGAATTATAAGGGTGATTTGCCCGCCACTCCGCTTTTTGTCGGAAAAGATATGAGGCAGTGCAAGTTGTGGCGGATATTGCGGTTTTGTGCTCAAGCCAAAACGAGCTACAAGTGTGCAAATGTCATTTGCCGTCTGCGCAGAGCAAAGTCCCTGTGCTTTTGCGCCGTTTGCAATTATGCAAAGGCCTGTGGCAACGGCGTTGCCGTGAAAAAGTTCAAATTGTGAGCACAGCTCAAGTGCGTGCGCCGGGGTATGTCCGAGATTTAGCAGTCGACGCTCGCCTTGCTCGTGCTCATCACGCTCGACAATATCTCGCTTGATTTGCACGCATTGCGCAATGACCGTCTGTCTGTCAAAATGTTCGCCGTGCTCAAGCAAATGGCTGTAAAGCTTACCGCCACTAAGCACGGCATATTTGAGTATTTCACCGCAGCCGCTCAAAAATTGCTCATGCGGTAAAGTGGAAAGGGTGTCCAAATCGCAAATGACGGCGCACGGCTGATAAAATGCGCCCACAAGGTTTTTGCCCTCGGGCAAATCTATCGCCGTCTTTCCGCCAACCGAGGAATCGACCATGGCGAGCAGGCTTGTCGGCACCTGCAAAAAGGCGATTCCACGCAAAAATGTCGCCGCCAAAAAACCGACCAAATCGCCCACCACACCGCCGCCGAGGGCGATCAACACATCGCTTCTGCTTATGCCGTCTTTGGCAAGCTGACTGCAAAGTTTTAAATAATTTTGACCGTTTTTAGACTGTTCTCCGGCATCTATATCGTAGCGCACCACCGAAAATCCGGCATCTTTTAGCGATTGTTCAACGGCACCGGCATAAAGCGGAGCGACATTGCTGTCTGAAATCAAAGCGGCAAGGCGGCCGCTCACATTTTGTGCGGCAAGCTGTCCGGCCGAGTGTAAAATCCCGTTTCCAAGGTGTATATCATAACTGCGTGAGGCATTTACAGAGATCTTCATCTGCCGTCGACCTCCTCCTTGCGGAGTTTGCCCTCATCAAGCAGAGCGACCAAGGCCTGCTTGTCGCCGTCGGCTATCGCCTGCCTGTACTGGGCAAGACTTTGAGTGAATATATCAAGTTCTTGCAATAAATGCTCCTTATTTTCAATGAAAAGCTGTGCCCACATATCGGGATTAAGCCAAGCAACCCGGGTAAAATCCCTATAACTACCTGCCGAAAATCCCTTGTGCGACAGTGCCGTCGGGCTTTTAATAAAGCTGTTTGACAGTACGTGGGGCATTTGCGAGGTAAAGGCTATCATGGCATCGTGCTTGTTTGCGGTGGTCACCGAAATGCGCCCAAACTGGAGGGGGGACAGCAGTGAGGTTATGCGGTCGAGAAGTTGCATATCGTCATAAATGGGGGGCACCAGCACCATGGGTGCGCCGTCAAACAAATCTTCACGGCTGTGCTTAAATCCGCTGTTATGACTGCCTGCCATCGGGTGACCGCCGACAAACAAAAATCCGTGTTGCTCCGCCTGCTCAAATCCGCAGTCGCAGACATCTTTTTTTGTTCCGCAAAAGTCCAAAACCACGCCGTTTTTGTTAAAATGCGGTGCATTTTGTACAATAAATTGCCGTGCCGCTTTTGGGTAAACGGCTATAAGTACAATGTCGCATTGGGATATATTTTGATCGGTTAGAGCTTGGTCAACCGCACCGTAAAGCACGGCAAAATCCAGCATGGCGCTGTCAATATCGGTGGCAAGCACACGATGCTTTGCCGCCTTGTACGCTTTAGCGGCAGATCCGCCGATAAGACCGAGTCCTACAATTCCAACCGTCATAATTTGCACACCTGCGCGGCGGTACGCATCTTGACGGCCAACGTTTCAAATTGCTCGGGGCGCAGAGATTGAGCGCCGTCACACAGCGCACGCATCGGGTCATTGTGCACCTCTATCATAACGCCGTCGGTACCGCTTGCAACGGCGGCCATGGCCATAGGGGGAACAAGGCGTGCAATACCGGTCGCATGGCTGGGGTCAACAATTACCGGAAGATGGCTGAGTTCCTTTATCATGGGCACAATGGTCAAATCAAGGGTATTTCTCGAATAGGTGTCAAAGGTGCGAATACCCCTCTCGCACAGTATGACATCACGGTTGCCCTCCGACATGATGTATTCGGCGCTCATCAGCAGTTCCTTCAAAGTTGCCGCCGCACCACGCTTTAAAAGCACAGGTTTTTTGAGTTTGCCCACCTCTTTTAAAAGGTCAAAATTTTGCATATTTCGCGCGCCGATTTGTATAATATCGATCTGCTCAAAAAGCTCGATATGCCGAACATTCATCAGCTCGGTGATTATGGGCAGGCCGGTTTCACGCTTTGCGGCAAGCAAAAGCTGTATGCCCTGATCGCCCAAACCCTGAAAATCGTATGGTGAGGTGCGTGGTTTAAATGCTCCGCCACGCAAAATATCGGCTCCGGCCGCCTTGACGGCACGGGCAACGGCGACAATTTGCTCCTCGCTCTCGACCGAGCACGGCCCTGCTATAAGGCAGAGATTTCCACCGCCGATTTTGACATCGCCGACCGAAACGACGGTGTCGCTCGGATGAAAATGCCTACTGCACTGCTTAAACGGCTCGGAAATGCGCTTGACAGAGTCTACGATTTCAAGGCTTGACAACAGTTCTGTGTCCAGCTTGCTTGTATCGCCGATAAGCCCAAGCACGATATAATCGTTGCCCTGCGAAATATGAATGTCAAAGCCCTTTCCTTTGAGCCAGGTGATAAGATGCTCGGTTTGCTCGGGAGTTGTCCCCTTTTTCAGTACCGCTATCATAATGAATTCCTCCAAAAAAAAATATGACTGCATGAGCGCTTCCTCATGCAGTCTAACATTAGCTTAGATTCCCGAAAACCGGGTAACTTTTATTGCCGAATGTAGCACAAGGAGCCATTACCTGTAAAATAAAAGTAATAGCTAAAGTAATATTCAGCAAAAAAGACCGAAGTTTTCATAATTTGTCCTCCCGCAGGGTCACCCCAGACGGCGTGCATTGGTTTATTTTGTCATGAATTATCATGCATAAGTATTATAGCATATGCAAAATATGCCTGTCAATCTTTTTTGCTTACCCTTTGAAAATTGACGGCAAATTCACCTGTAGGGGCGACCTTTGGTCGTCCGTTGCCCTGTAGGGAGCGACGCCCTCGTTGCTCCGCAGACGGGCGATTCGTGAATCGCCCCTACACCGAGGTTTCACAAAACGACTGTAGGGGCGGTCATTGGCCGCCCGTGGCACAATTCGCCCATAAGGACGGATTGCACAATTGTAGCAAAGCATTCTATGCACAATCCACAAAAAAAATTAAATTTTTATAAATATTCGTCAAATCGAAAAAATTCGCTTGATTTTTTGCGTTTACTCGCTTATATTATAATGGGGTGGGATTTTTTATAAATATTTCCCCCGATAAATAATTATAAGCGAGGTATCTCAATGAACAGGCGAATTGAAAAAATGCAACTTCCAGACCATTTAGAGGACGTACTGAAAAAATGCCCCAATATTATCATACCGACACAAATCGACGAGATTTCTCGTATGATTTTCGGATCTTATAATAATGACAGCGTCGATATTGCCTACAATATTGATGGAAAGATGGTCGAGGAGGCCTCTGTAGTGCGTTGCAAAAACGGCATTGTCGTCAATTTTGCAGAGGACTATATGCGCCGTCGTGACCCTGAGTGCATGGTAATCGCAGACGATTTACCGACCGACAAAACAAAGTTTAAAGACCGCTTTGGCAAGCCGTTTGACGGTATGCGTGAAGAGACAATGGAGTGGCTTTCAAATCAGGAACTGCTTGTCCTGCCCTTCCTTTCGGGCGGTCCTGCCTGCTCCTATGATTCTCTGCTGGTTTGCCCCAGCAATGCCGCATTTTTTGCCGCCGGCGTAGCTGCACTGCAGAAGTTTGTCAATATAGACGAAATCAAGGACAGAACCTTTACACCCCGTGCGGTAATCTACCTTGCACCGCCCTTTAGACACACTCATTTTGACGGAAAACAGGTGGTTGTTCACAATCGCTTGCCCGATATGCACGAGATGTTTGCATACAATCTTTACCCCGGACCGAGCGCAAAAAAAGGCATTTACGGCGCTCTGCTCACCATCGGCGAGCAAGAGGGCTGGCTGACCGCCCATGCTTCGGCGGTGCGTGTACAGACCGAATATCACAACGAAACGGTTATCATGCATGAGGGCGCTTCGGGCGGAGGAAAATCCGAAATGCTTGAGCATATTCATCGCTCGCCCGACGGAACTCTGCTGCTTGGCAGACATATTCTCACCGACGAAACCTACAATCTGCGCATGAACTCGGTCAGCAAGCTGATGCCGATAAGTGACGATATGGCCACCTGTCACCCCTCTTTCCAAGACGGAAGCGGCAGACTTGTCATCGCCGACGCCGAAAACGGATGGTTTTTGCGTGTCGACAATATCGAGAAATACGGCACCGATTTGACCTATGAGAAAATTTCTATACACCCCGAGCAGCCGCTGGTCTTTTTCAACATCCAAGCTCAGCCCAACTCGACGGCGCTGATTTGGGAGCACACCCTTGACAGCAACGGAAAACCGTGCCCAAATCCCCGTGTAATTATCCCGCGTGA
>CAYJAS010000108.1:0-5957 GCA_964367895.1 uncultured Oscillospiraceae bacterium
TTATCACACCGAAACGCCGGTGAGGGCATATATAAGCAGGGCAATGGCACCGCTTGATGCGATTATCGTTATCGGACCGAACTTTGTCTTGCGCAAAATAATCAGCATAACTGCGGCAATTCCCACGCTGAGCAGGCTCATATTGTCAAAGGTGATTTCACTGCCCTCTACCCACAGGGCATTTTGCACGATGCCGACGGTGGCCGACGCAATAAGCGCGACAACGGCGGGATGCAGACCCTCCAAAATGCCTTTCATCAGCGTCAAACTGCGATATTTAAAGTAAAAATGAGCTAAAATCAGCACAATTATTACCGACGGAGTGACAAAGCCGACGGTGGCGCTTATCGCACCCAAAATACCACTCAACTGCATACCGACAAAGGTCGCCGAGTTGATGCCTATCGGCCCGGGCGTCATTTGGGAAATTGTAATGACATCTACAAACTCGTTCATGGAAAGCCAAGAGTTTATATTTACAACATGATCTTCTATAAAAGGTATGGCGGCATATCCACCGCCGAAGCTCAAAAGTCCGATTATAAAGAAGGTTTTAAAAAGATCAAAATAAATCATTTTTGCTGTTCCTCCTTTTTACGGCGCAGGGCAATTACCGTATTGATTCCGCCGATGGCACCGCACACCAAAATTATAAACACGATATTTATATCGGTAAAAATGGCGACGGCGGTTGCCGCAAGCATCATGGCGATAAACAGCGCCTTTTTCTTTGCGGTCACCTTTTTGGACAGCGTCCATGTGACATCGAGCATAACGGCGGCAACACCTGCCTGCATACCACGCAGTGCGACCACGACATATGGGTTGCTTGAAAACCAGTTATAAATAATCGAGATGATGGAAAGGGTGATAAGGGGCGGTAATATCGTGCCGAGCACGGTCAGCAGAGCACCGCCGACACCGGCAAGGCGATAGCCGATGATTATCGAGGCGTTGACTGCCATGACACCGGGTGCCGATTGGGCGATTGCCACCATGTCGAGCATCTCATCTTGCTCGATCCATTTTAAATCCTCAACAAATTTCTCCTGTAGCAGAGGGATAATGACAGCTCCACCACCGACCGTAAAGGCGCTGATAAAAAATGTCGAGGAGAAAAGGGTGCGATAAAAAGCAAAGTCTTTTTTCATATTACCTCCCATGAGTCCGCAAAAGCGGCACACATAATTATACGCCTTTTTTGCAGAGCATGCAAGAAGTTTTGCAGTACAATTTAATTTACATCGATTTTACATACACAGTGTTTTGCATTTTACATTGGGGGATTAGAATGATTGAGGACATGAGGCAAGTGGCCTCTGCAAAAAATGATTATTTTAAAATGGCTAACGCCAAAAAAGGAGAAAAAAAGAAATGAAAAAACTACTTGCAATTTTGATGGCAGCGATGATGCTGTTTACCTTAGCGGCCTGTTCCGAAGAGGCTCCCCCGGCAGATGACAATCAAGGAAGCACAACACCCCCGGCAGGCGATAACACAGCAGACGACACAGCGGCAGGCGGAAAAATCTCGGTTGTCACACGTGAAGACGGCTCGGGAACACGTGGCGCATTCGTAGAAATCACCGGCGTAATGAGCGATGACATGGACAACACCACAGTGGAAGCTATCGTGCAAGACGGCACCGGCAAGGTTATGGTAGCGGTTGCACAAAGCGAAGCGGCTATCGGCTACATCTCGCTCGGCTCGCTCGACGAAACTGTAAAGGCTGTTAAAATCGACGGCGTAGAAGCTACAAGCGCAAATATCCTGTCGGGTGATTATAAAGTTGCTCGCCCCTTTAACATCGCAACTTTGGGCACACCGGAGGGTGTAGCGGCTGACCTTATCGGCTTTATCATGAGTGCAGACGGTCAAGCAATTGTCGAAGCTGAGGGATATATCCCCCTCGAGAGCCAAGATTATTCGAGCACAATGCCTGCAGGTGACCTGATAATCGGCGGATCGACCTCGGTTGCACCGCTTATGGAAAAACTTGTGGAAGCATATAATGTTATCAATCCCGACGCTTCGATAACCATCGAGGGTAGCGGTTCGAGCGCAGGCATGAAGGGCGCTATCGACGGCACTTATGACATGGGTATGGCAAGCCGTGAGCTTAAAGATTCGGAAACTGCAGAGCTTGAAACACATATGGCAATCGCGCAGGACGGTATCGCAGTTGTGGTCAACAGCGCAAACAGCGTCAGCGATTTGAGCCTTGAGCAAGTTCGTGGCATCTACACCGGCGAAATCACAGACTGGTCGGAAGTTAAATAATTGCTCTCTTTCTCTTTTAGATTTGTTTTGTGACAGGGGTAACACCCAAACGCCCGCACCGCACGGTGCGGGTATTGTCACGAAAAAACGACCGTAGTGGCGGCCTGTGGGCGTCCGCCCCCGGCATTTGCCGGTATTTATTGTAGGGCAAGGGCTCTGCTCTTGCCGTGTAGGGGCGGTCATTGGCCGCCCGTGTTCTCGCGTTTTTAAAACAACGGTTGTAGGGTCACGGCTTGCCGTGACCGTGGATTGTGCGATTTTTGTGTTCGGCAAGAGCAGAGCCCTTGCCCTACAAGACCCAAAAAGTAGGCAAAAAGTGTTGGGGGGGTTGCGTATGCCCCCTAAAACCCCCTAGCGCTTTTGCCTTAAGCGAGGCGAGAAATTGTGCGATGGGGTCAAGAATATCGGTCGTCTGCGGACGAAGGAATGTAGGGGCGATTTTAAACCAAAGGAGCATAAATGTGAAAATAAAATCGGCACAGACAAAGGAAAAGTTTTTTGAGGTGCTCTTTTTGGGAGCGGCTCTAATCTCAATTTTAGCGGTTTTGGTCATATGCATATTCCTCTTTGCAAGCGGAATGCCGGCCATGACCGAAATAGGCATAATGGACTTTATATTCGGCACAGAGTGGCGACCGAGCAGCAATGTTTACGGCATATTTTCCATGATTGTCGGCAGTATTTACATAACGGCCGGCAGCATGGTTTTCGGCGTGCCCATCGGCATAATGACCGCAGTTTTTATGGCTAAGTTTTGCCCGGCGTGGCTTTACCGCTACATAAAACCCGGCATAAATCTTCTCGCCGGTATTCCGTCCATCATTTACGGTTTTTTCGGAATGATAGCCCTCGTGCCCCTTATCCGTGACAATGTCGCAGACGGATATTACGACGGCAACAGCATATTGACGGCATCTATTTTGCTCGGTATAATGATATTGCCTACCGTAATCGGCATAAGCGAATCGGCGATAAGAGCGGTGCCCCAGCACTATTATGAGGGCGCATTGGCGCTCGGCGCAACACATGAGCGCTCGGTCTTTTCGGTGGTGCTTCCTGCGGCAAAATCGGGCGTTTTCGCCTCGGTCGTGCTGGCTATCGGCCGCTCGATAGGCGAGACCATGGCGGTCATAATGGTGGCCGGCAATCAGGCGAGAATTACCGGAAATCCGCTTTTGGGCATACGCACAATGACGGCGAACGTCGTCATTGAGATGAAATACGCCGCCGATCTGCACGAAGGTGCCCTTATTGCCACCGGCGTGGTGCTCTTTGTATTTATCTTGATAATAAACCTGAGCTTTTCACTTATCAAAAGAAGGGTGAACAAACAGGTATGAATAAAATGATTAAAAAGCCCAAAAGGGCTGAGAAATCGCTGAAAAATGCCCATACACGGTTTATTTCCAAGCTGATTTCCTATAGACATAACCCTGCCGCACTGCTGATGTTCTCGTTTGTTTCGCTGTGCGCGCTTATCACCGTCGGGGCGCTTGTATACCTGCTTGCATTTGTGCTTGTGCAGGGTGTGCCCCATGTGATTACCGAAATAGTCAAGCTGTTTGAGGGGCAACCGTCGCTGTTTTCGCTTGATTACAATTCGGACAATCAGTCGCTGGTTCATGCGCTGATAAACACGGTGACAATTACCGTTACTTCGGTGGCGATTTCCTCTGTTTTCGGTATTTTTACCGCCATTTACTTGGTGGAATATGCGAAAAAGGGCAATAAAGTGGTAGAAATTATCAGAATTACCGCCGAAACCCTTTCGGGCATTCCGTCGATAATTTACGGTCTGTTCGGCTCGATATTCTTCGTGCGCTTTTTGGGACTTGGAATATCCCTCTGGTCGGGGGTTGCCACCGTATCCATTATGACGCTGCCGCTGATGATACGCTCCACCGAGGAGGCGCTCATGTCGGTGCCCGACAGCTACCGTGAGGCAAGCTTCGGCTTGGGCGCAGGCAAGTTGAGAACGGTTTTCAAGGTGGTACTTCCCGCCGCCGTGCCCGGAATACTTGCAGGTGTAATACTTGCAATCGGCCGTGTTGTCGGCGAAACGGCGGCACTGCTTTACACCTCGGGAACGGCGTCACGCCTTGCCGAAGGGCTTGGCAGTAGCGGACGCACTCTGTCAATACACATGTACATGCTGACCGGCGAGGGAATGTATTTCAATCAGGCATTTGCCACAGCGGTGGTACTGCTTTTGCTGGTTTTGCTGATAAACGGCCTGTCGGCTCTGGTGGCAAAACGGCTTATGAAAGGACAATGATTATGCACAAGTTTGAGCTTTCCGATGTAAATCTGCATTACGGGGATTTTCACGCCCTTAAAGACATAAAAATCAACATGCAAGAGGGGGAAATAACCGCCTTTATCGGCCCTTCCGGTTGCGGAAAATCCACTTTGCTGAAGAGTCTTAACCGCATGAACGACCTGATAGAAGGGTGCAGAATAAGCGGTAATTTCCTGCTCGATGGACAGGATATCTACGGCGCGATGAATGTCAATCTGCTTCGCAAGCGTGTCGGCATGGTGTTCCAAAAGCCAAATCCCTTTCCCATGTCTATATATGACAATATCGCCTTCGGCCCACGCACCCACGGCATCAAAAACCGTGCACAGCTTGATGAGATTGTGGAAAAAAGCCTTGTCGGCGCCGCCATTTGGGACGAGACAAAGGACAGGCTGAAAAAATCGGCGCTCGGTCTTTCGGGCGGTCAGCAACAGCGCCTGTGCATAGCCCGTGCCTTGGCAGTTGAGCCCGAGGTGCTGCTCATGGACGAACCGACAAGTGCCCTTGACCCCATTTCCACCGGCAAAATTGAAGAGCTTGCCCTTCAGCTGAAAAGCAAGTATACTATAGTTATAGTGACACACAACATGCAACAAGCGGCACGTATCTCCGACAAAACCGCCTTTTTCCTGCTTGGGGAAGTGGTGGAGATGCAGCCGACAGAGCAACTTTTCGGCTCGCCGATTGACAAGCGCACAGAGGACTATATTACAGGAAGGTTCGGATAATATGAGAGCAGCATTTGACGCACAACTGAAAATACTTCACAACGAGATGCTCCAAATGGGGGCAATGGTCGAGCAGGCAATCGCACAGGCGACCAAGGCGCTGATTGACAGCGATATGGCATGCGCCACACAGGCGGTGGAGGGTGACAAGGCTATTGACCTAAAGGAAAAAGAGATAGAAGGGCTTTGCCTAAAGCTGATTTTAAAGCAACAGCCGGTGGCACGTGATTTGCGTGAGATTTCCTCGGCACTGCGCATGATTTCCGACCTTGAGAGAATAGCCGATCAGGCGAGCGATATCGCAAGCATTGTGCTTGAGATAGATTTTTCCGACTGCAAGCGCAGAACGAAAATCATCGACATGGCCGATGCCACCACCAAAATGCTGTCCCACGCTCTCAGCTCTTATGTCACAAACGACCTTGAACTTGCCCATTCGGTCATAGCCGAGGACGATATCGTTGACAATTATTTCACCGAAATCAAACAAAGCCTGATAGAACTTATCCAGGCAGAGGAAAATAAGGCCGAGTCGGCCGTTTATTTGCTGATGATAGCCAAGTATTTTGAGCGCATCGGCGACCATGCGGTAAACATCGCCGAATGGGTTATATTTTCAATCACCGGCAAACACGAAAACGTATAGGCAT
>CAYJAS010000109.1:0-5836 GCA_964367895.1 uncultured Oscillospiraceae bacterium
CGCACCTTTTGCTCGGTAATTTCAACCTTTGCACTGTCAAGCATCATGCCCACCAAAAGCAGTTGGCTGGACTCGCCGGGATCACCCGATCCCGCAAGTTCCCAATAAATATCCTCAACACCGTCATCACGCTCTGCGTTCAACAGCTCCTCCATACGCTCCAATTTGTGGGCGCACTTTTTGTCGTAATCGCTCTCAAAGGTAATAATAGCCTCACCTTCGAAAAGCTGTATACGAAAACACTGATCTTTTCCGCCGATGCTGAAAAAGAACATGGACAACTCCTCTGTAATCTTCGCGAGTTTCTTTCTCTCGTGTATCATAATTTTTCCTCCATAATACAGTTAATTACCTGTTGTCAAATCTCTGGATAAATGCCTCCATTGCAGGCACCATGATAATGGCGACAAAGCCTGCGGCAAATCCGTTGTTATATAGATTCATTCCCCCATAAACATTTCCAATAAATGCGACAAGCGAAGCGTGCATAAATCCTGCCCCGACGCCTGCAATAATGCCAAATTGACCGGCTATAGGAGATAATGTCGCCGCAAACAGTGCGGCAAGCTGAACCGAGGGTGTGGTCAAGCTAAAATAGCTTATCTGTGTTGCCAGTATCACTCCGATAAGTACCGGGAAATAGTTTTTAATATGTATACCAAAGGCCGAAAATCCGACAACGGTAAAAATCGCTCCGACTACCGGCCCTGCAAGACTTCCACCAATAATCATAATATAGCTGAGGCACATAATTCCCGAAGTTGCCATATTCATCAAGGTCGGCCCCACTCCGTCCATCACGACAAAGTCGGCGACCGCTCGTCCGGGATGGCGCAGTACACGAAGCCATGACTTTATTTTATATCCCGAAATAATAAACCCGTAAATGAACATAATTGCAAAATAGCTGTAAAACAGTATAATTGAGTCCATACCCACATGGGCATGCCACATAAGTCGGGTGTTTATCTGATGTCCAAAAGAGCGCAAAACAGATACGATTACCATGCCCAATATACCGCCGGAAAAACCAACATTAAATAGTGAGTAACCTTGGTGCATGGAAAGCGCATGTGCTGACAGCGGTATAATAACATACCCGATTAAAATGCCCATCAGCGCCCCGCAGATTATGTTTATCGCCGGTGGAAAGGACAAAATATGTGTCATCTCGGTGACCAGCGGCGACAATGTTGTCGCAAAAAAGGAAACATACAAATATCTGGTCAGACTAACATGGTGCACCTTAGCGTAAATAAGCGAGCCAAGGATTATTGGCAACATATTAAGCGGATTTTTTCCAAACAGTGCAAAGCCTGCAATAATATAAAGTGCGGCAATTGTCACCCCGGAAAATCGCATTTTATAGAACAGTACAAGTCCAAATCCCATTGACATTACAAGTGCCGAGTTGAAAAATGCCGCCCCGACATTTGCCACCACAAAATAATCTGAGATAAGCACATCTCTCGAAGTGAAAATCTGCATCATACCGGTTGCAATTTGAGCGGGTGTTGAAAAGTAAAATGCAAGAGTAAACAGCACTACTATATTAAAGATAAAAAAATAGACAAGCTGTTGCTTTGGCTTTTTCTCTCTTAGCTTTTGAAACATATATTTCCCCCTTTTTTTATTGTTCTGCCACCTAAATCCCATGAAGTCTTGGCGGAGCAACTTTAATCGGCATTAGCGCCGTTTGGCAGTAAAAATACATCGGGTGCGGGCGCATCGGCCGAAAAGGCTGTCATCTCGCTCTCAAAAACTATCTGATTTGCGTCCACACTTTGTGTATACAAAAGCAATCCGGTTTTTACAGAGATGTACCAATTTTCCACATACCCGGTCAGCGGATCTGAGGTCTGCACAAAAATGCACTGCTCGCCTTGCCTGTCTACGATCTGAGCGGCAAGTATCTGCTCGGCCGATTTTGTTACTATATCCTCATAAGTCGGCACTCTGCTCAAATCGTCAGCGGTAAAATCCCCCTTGCTCCCTTTGAAAAAATTGCCGTCTTCTCCCCAAAAATATGCGCTTTGTGCAGTCAGCAAAATGCTCTCTCGCTCGGTCAGAGTAGGTGAACTTGTCACCGATTTGCTCTTGTCCTCAAGCGCCCACAGTTCGACGGTAAAGACCGTGCTTTTACCTTCGGAATAATGATATGTCACAGTATTGGTAGCACTGTATTCACTCGGCCGTGATAGGGTATCGACAACTTGTGCGACATTTTCAGTTCCCACGGCAACAGTGCTTATCTTGCGTGAGTTTTCGGCACTGACACCGGGGATGGTATCAACCGAAAGTGCCTCTCTATCGGGCAGTACAACACTGCCATCACTGTTCGATGCGCCCGGCAAAAAGAGCAACACTATCATTACAAGAAGTGCAGCTACACCGATCGCCAAGGTAACTCTCTTACGCATTGCCCTCTCCTAAAACCGCTCGGGCGGTGTATCGGTAAGTTTAAAATGATACCTGACAGCCTCAAGAATGCGTGCGCATGCCATACCGTCACCATATGGATTGACAGCGTTTGCCATCTGTTTATAATAGTCCTCATCGTCCAAAAGAAGGTTTGCAAGGCGACAAATCTCCTGCTTATCCACACCGGCAACTTTTACCGTTCCCGCCTGTACTGCCTCCGGTCGCTCGGTCTCTCTGCGCAGTACAAGCACAGGCTTTCCAAGTGCTGGAGCCTCCTCCTGCAGTCCGCCCGAATCGGTCATCACCATATAAGAGCGTGCGATTAAATTGTGCATTTCTTCGGCGTTTATCGGCGAAATGAGAGAAATATTATCTATCCCCTCAAGACGCTCTGCGGCCTGTTTAACTGTCGGCGCCGGGTGAACAGGCCAAACAAACA
This sequence comes from uncultured Oscillospiraceae bacterium, assembly GCA_964367895.1. GTDB lineage: Bacteria > Bacillota > Clostridia > Oscillospirales > Butyricicoccaceae > CAYJAS01. The sequence continues at coordinate 2,861 of CAYJAS010000109.1, forward strand.
GCACATCTTTATGTTGCTCAGCCAGTTGTGCTAATGCATCTGTGATATTGTCCATAGCCTGCCCGTAATTCTCCCTGCGATGGCAGGTAACAAGCACAATTTTCCGCTCATCTTCACATATTTTTCGAAGCTTTTCATCGCTAAATACATATTCCTTGCGCACGGTAGTCGCCATTGCATCAATAACGGTGTTTCCGGTGACATAAATCCCGTCTTTGACACCCTCTGCAATAAGATTTTGTCGGTTAAGCTCGGTCGGGCAAAAATGAAGTGTCGCCATTTTAGCGGTCAACACACGGTTTAGCTCCTCGGGAAAGGGGGAGTTAATGTCACCTGTGCGCAGGCCGGCCTCTACATGTCCCACCGGAATTTTGTGATAAAATGCCGAAAGTGCCGCCGAAAACGAAGTGGTCGGGTCGCCGTGCACCAGCACCATATCCGGTCTGACCGAGGCCAGCACGGTATCTATACCCATAAGGCACTTGCTGGTAACCGAGGCCAGCGTCTGCCCATGTTGCATTATATTCAAATCAAAGTTTGGCTGCACATCAAAAATCTCAAGCACCGAATCAAGCATCTCACGATGTTGAGCGGTCACACAGCAAATGCTTTCAAAATCGTGATGCCTTTCGAGAGCCTTTACAAGGGGCGCCATCTTAATGGCCTCCGGCCTTGTGCCAAAAATGCTCATAATCTTAATTTTGCTCATGCTGCACCTCATCTTGCTCATCTTGCTCATCTTCGGGAAGTTGACTGCGACGAGCCTCCATCGACTTACGCAACTGCTCCTTGCCTGCATATTCATTTCGAATTACATTTACCGCAATCAAAAAGCTGATTATAACGGCAAGACCCAAAATAATATATCGCATATCTCCGCTCGCCGTCAGCACTATCGCCAAAAGCCCCATAATACCGCTTACAATATAAAGAATCGCAACGCTCTGCTTTTGCCCAAGGCCCATGTCAATCAACCTATGGTGAATATGTCCCCTATCGGCCTGCAGGGGACTTTTTCCTGTAAAAACCCTGCGCAAAATGGCAAAAAGGGTGTCAATAATGGGCAAAGCAAGCAGTAAAAAGGGCACCGCAAAGGAGACAACGGCGTAAAACTTAAACAGCCCCTGCACCGACAAGGTCGCCAAAATATACCCCAAAAACATGGCGCCTGTATCGCCCATAAAAATCTTTGCAGGGTTTAAATTATACGGCAAAAAGCCAAAGCAACCGCCGACCAGCGCCGCCATTGCAATCGCAATATTGCCCTCGCTAAGTAAAACTGCGATGGTAAACATGGTTATCGAGGCGATGGTGGACACACCGCAGGCAAGCCCATCCAGCCCATCGATAAAGTTAACGGCATTTGTAATGCCGACAATCCAAACCACGGTAAAAGGTATAGCGATCACGCCAAGCGAGATCACTCCACCCTCCACAAACGGCATGGAAAGAAAGCTGATGCGCACCCCTGCAAGCACCGGAATAAGTGCCGCTATAATCTGTCCGGCAAACTTAATTTTAGCCGGAAGCTCCACCACATCATCAACCACTCCAAGTGCAACAATTATAAGTGCACCGAGCAAAATCATGCGCGTCTGCCCGTCTATACTTCCAAAAACCAAATAAGCGGCAAGAAATCCGATAAAAATCGCAAGTCCTCCGGCGCGCGGTATCGGCGTACTGTGCATGCGCCTGTTGTCCTTTGGCACATCTACTGCGCCTATGCGCTCGGCAAACCGCTTTACAAGCGGCGTGGCAATCGCCGATACGAGGGCGGCGGCAATACAAGCGTAAAGCGCCGTCATCATTGTACCGATATCGAGCATATCATTTCTCCGTCCTTAAATCTTTCTAATGAGTTTTACCCGCGTGACGGCGGAATAAACCCGAGTTTTTTATAAACCTTTGAAACAGTGCGTGAGGCAATTTGCGATGCCTTTTGAGCACCCTCCGAGTACACCTTTTCAAGATAAGCCTTGTCAGCGAGCAAACGCATGGTTTCCTCACGAATGGGACGCAACATCTCAACAACAGCCTCACCGACCGCCACCTTAAAATCGCCGTATCCCTTGCCTGAGAACTCAGCTTCAATGCTATCATACGATGCGCCTGTAACCGCACTGTAAATTGCCATCAAATTGGAAACCCCCGGCTTGTTTTGCACATCATATCGCACGCTGCTCTCACTGTCGGTTACAGCTCTCTTAAAGCTCTTTAAAATCTTGCTTGGCTCGTCAAGAAGATAAATGGATCCACCGTCGTCCTCGTCCGATTTAGACATTTTGGAGCTCGGGTCGGAAAGCGACATTATACGTGCGCCAACCTTGGGTATAAGCGGCTCTGGCACCTTTAGCACATCTCCGTAAATGCCGTTAAAGCGGTTTGCAATGTCACGACAAAGCTCAACATGCTGCTTCTGATCGTCACCCACCGGCACAAAATCGGCATTGTAAATCAAAATGTCGGCCGCCATGAGCGAGGGATAGGTAAACAGTCCGGCATTTATATTAGTCTCATTTTTTGCGCTTTTATCCTTAAATTGTGTCATGCGTGACAGCTCACCGAACATGGTGTAGCAGGTCAGCACCCATGATAGCTGTGTGTGCTGTGGCACATGGGACTGAAAAAACAATACATTCTCACTCGGATCCAGTCCACAAGCGATGTAGGTCGCAAGCTGTTCAAGTGAGCGACGGCGCAAATCGGCCGGAGTGTGCCTTACCGTTATTGTGTGCAAATCGGCAAGAAAGTAATAGCAATCATATTGTTTGGCACGCTCGCCCCAGTTTTTTATCGCCCCGATATAAGATCCAAGGGTCAAATCTCCGGTCGGTTTAATACCGGAAACCATTATTCGTTTTTTTTGTTGTTGCTCAGACATCTATAAGCACTCCTTTATATATAAAGCGTGAAAAAATCTAAATTTTTTTATTTAGGCTATTATACCACAATTTAGCGACAAAGTCGCAGGTGGCA
>CAYJAS010000110.1:0-5796 GCA_964367895.1 uncultured Oscillospiraceae bacterium
TTATACATTGTATACATTTATTCATATATAGTACATTTACCGTGGAGGAGCAAAATGAAAAAAAACGCGACTGTGAAAAAACTCAATTTTGAGCAACAAGAGCCGGACGCTCCGCTTATAGAGGTTTCCGACCTTTTTGTCACTTACACAAGTAATAATGAGGTTGTTCGTGCGGTAAACGGAATCAGTTTTTCGCTTAAAAAAGGGGAAACACTCGGCCTTGTCGGAGAAACAGGTGCAGGAAAAACGACAACTGCGCTGAGCATATTAAAGCTCCTTCCAAAGGCTACAGGCAAGATAGAGAGTGGCTCTATCAGCTTTTGTGGCAGAAATCTTGTGGAAAGCGCTGAGGCCGAGATGCGCCTTATTCGAGGCGGTCTGATTGCGATGGTCTTTCAAGACCCGATGACCAGCCTCAACCCAACCATTACCGTCGGCGACCAGATCAAAGAGGCGGTAGAACTGCATATGGAGCTGGGCAGTGACGAGGCAGATGCCCGTGTCAGCGAGATGCTCGAGCTTGTGGGTATACCTGCCGCACGTAAAAACGAATATCCCCATCAATTTTCCGGTGGCATGAAACAACGTGTCGTAATTGCGATAGCCCTCGCCTGCGACCCGATGCTTCTGCTGGCAGACGAGCCGACAACTGCGCTCGATGTCACAATCCAAGCGCAAATCCTTGACATGATGGACAACCTTAAAAAGAAACTAAACACCTCAACCGTGCTTGTAACACATGATTTGGGCGTTGTCGCCGAGTTTTGTGACCGTGTAGCCATAATGTATGCGGGAGAGCTTGTGGAGATAGGCACAGCCAAGCAAATATTTGAAAGCGCCGAGCATCATCCGTACACGGTCGGTCTTTTTAATTCAATACCCGATCTCACTGTAGACACTCGCAGACTCAGCCCGATAGACGGACTTATGCCCGACCCGACAGAATTGCCGAGCGGATGTAAATTCCATCCGCGTTGCCCAAAGGCACTTGAAATCTGTAAAACACAAATGCCATCGGAGGCAAATAACGATGGGCATATTATCAGATGCCATCTTTACGCAGACAAAGACGAAGGCGGTGCGCTATGAGCGGTAACTTTCTTGAAATAAAGAATCTAAAAAAATATTTTCCGACCCCTGCGGGAAATCTTCATGCCGTTGACGGTGTTAATTTCTCACTTAAACAGGGGACAACCCTTGGTATAGTGGGGGAGTCGGGATGCGGAAAAAGTACCCTTGGCCGTGTAATCCTTCGCTTACTTGAAGCGACGGGCGGTGAAGTGTTTTTTGAAGGAAAAGATATTCTAAAATACGACAAAGCGCAGATGCGTGCTCTTCGTCAAGAAATGCAGATAATTTTCCAAGACCCGTATGCCAGCTTAAATCCACGCATGACGGTGTCCGATACCATCGGACATCCGCTTAAAATTAACAATTTGTGCTCGTCAAAATCAGACCGTCTCAATCGTGCCGCCGAGCTTATGGAGACGGTCGGACTTGCAAACAGACTTGCATTTTCCTATCCGCATGAGCTTGACGGCGGTCGCCGACAACGTATAGGCATTGCCAGAGCACTGTCTGTAAATCCCAAGTTTATTGTCTGTGATGAGCCGGTTTCGGCACTTGATGTGTCAATTCAAGCGCAAATACTCAATTTGATGATGGATTTGCAGGAGAAAAACAACCTGACTTATATGTTTATAACACATAACCTTTCGGTGGTTAGGCATATTTCAAACGAAATTGCCGTTATGTACCTTGGGCAATGTGTTGAAAAAGCAGACAGCAAGGAGCTGTTTAAAAATCCGCTCCATCCGTATACAAAAGCACTGCTTGATGCGATACCCACACCGGTGCTGAAAGGCAGTGACCACAAGCGAAAAGTTATCAGCGGAGAGCTGACCTCGCCCATCAATCCGCCCGAAGGATGCAGATTTGCGGCAAGGTGTCCCCATGTAACCGACCAATGCACAGACCGTGCGGTACCTTTTAAAGAGGTTGCACCCAACCATTTTGTGCAGTGCGTACTTTATTGATGCTTAAGCTCAAAAGAGCTTTGCATATATTATTTTAGGAGGCAAACAATGAAAAAGTTTTTATCACTTACCCTTGCAATGATGATGCTGGCAACAATGCTGCTCGGCTGTGCGACCGACCCGGCTGACACCGGTGACGGTGATGGTGGCGACGATGCAAGCGGCACGACTAAAGACACAGTGACCATGGCGGTTTACTCTGACTTTAAGACTTTTGACCCGATGAACAGCGGTATGACCCTTGACAAGGTTGTCTACCAAAACGTTTTTGACACTCTGCTCAACCTTTATGAGGGCGAGTATGAAAAAACACTTGTCACCGATTACACAGTTTCGGAAGACGGAACACAGTATACCTTTATGCTGAAAGAGGGAATCAAGTTCCACAACGGCGAAACCCTTAAAGCGTCGGACGTTGTTTTCTCGCTACTGAGAGCTAAGGAGTCGACCTCACATGCGACTGCTACAAAACAGATTGCAGATGTCACAGCATCCGATGATATGACCGTTGTTGTAACACTGTCAGAGCCTTATGTGCCCTTCCTTATGGCTGTTGCGGCGGCAGTACCCATAATGAATGAAAAAGCCACCACAGAGGCAGGCGACCAAATAGGCCTTACGCCGATTGGTACAGGTGCATACACATTTGTCAACTTTGTTGCAGGACAAGAAGCTGTTCTTAAAGCCTTCCCCGATTGCGGAACAGGCACTGCAAAGATTGAAAATGCTATCTTTAAAGTAATCGTTGACCCCTCGGCTGCACTTCTTGCTGTTGAGACCGGCGAAATCGATATGACCTATTCAATTCCCCCGGTGGCAGTTCCCGATATCGAGGCAAATGAAGACCTCACCTATCTGCCGATATCGACACTGGGAACCTGCTATGTTGTTTACAACCTTGAAAAAGCTCCCTTTGATGATGTAAACTTCCGCCTGGCACTTCAATATGCCATCAATCCGCAGGAAATCATCGACGTTGCGGTTGAGGGTATGGCAGAACTTTCTACCGGCGTTTGGGACAGCCGCTATGCAGGTTATTCTGAAGGTATCGACCCGTACACTCCCGACATTGAAAAAGCTAAGGAATACCTCGAAATGTCAAACTATAACGGCGAAACCATCGTCTACCGTGCAGGTTATGACAACTACAAGCAAATCGGTATCGTTATGCAAGAGCAACTCCGCCAAATCGGCATCAACATGGAAGTTGAGCAGATGGAAGCAAACGCTTGGGTTGCCGATATGCAGAGCGGTAACTATGACATCTCTTTTGTCGGTATGACTTATGACCTCGATGTTGACTATTTTGAAAACATCTTCGGTTCGCAAGCTATCGGCGCTTACAACTTCTCACGCCTTAGCAGACCGGAAATAGATGAGGCATTTGCCGCAGGTAAGTCGATCCTTGACCCGGCAGCACGTGCAGAGAACTATTCTGTAATTCAAGAGATTCTTTATGAAGAGGCGATTATTGTCCCTGTCTACTTCAGAACAAATCCCTGCGTTTACACTAATGACCTTGTTGTCAACAGAACATATCCCCTTGGATTTGTTGAGCTTGTTGACCTTGAGTGGAAGTAATAGTAAACAAACGGGGGCGGTGTTTTCCGCCCCCTACCCTAAAAGCTGAAAGGGTTTTTTATGAGTAAATACATTTTAAAAAGAATATTGCTTCTTTTCCCCGTCCTTTTGGGGGTATCGTTTATAGTTTTCACCATTATGTCGCTCTCGCCGGGCGATCCGGGCACAAGCATTTTAGGACCGGGCGCAACTTTAGAGGATATACAGCGTGTAAACGAGGAGCTTGGATACTATGACCCGTTTATCGTCCGCTATGCCGATTATATTATCGGAGTTTTGCAAGGCGATTTCGGTGATTCCTATAGGACATCACAACCGGTTTTTACCGAGATTTTTAACCGCTTTCCAACCACGCTCAGCCTTGCAATAGGCTCTATCTGCATGTCTATAGTGATAGGTATTCCGATAGGTATATTGTCAGCGGTACGTCAGTATTCGATATTTGATTTTAGCGCGACAGTTTTAGCGATGTTTCTTGCCTCGGTTCCGCAGTTTTGGCTTGCCCTTATGGGAATGTTGCTGTTTGGACTTGAGCTTGGCTGGCTCCCCACAACCGGCCTTGACACGTGGAGGCATTATATCTTGCCTGTCTTTACCCTGTCGCTTCCGGCTGCCGCCTCTATTGTACGCCTTACAAGATCTGCCATGCTTGAAATAATCAGGCAAGATTATATCAGAACGGCGCGCGCAAAGGGCGCACTGGAGAGGACCATCATCTGGAAGCACTCGCTTAGAAATGCGCTGATGCCCATAATAACCGTCGTTGGCATCAACTTCGGGTATCTGCTCGGCGGTACGGTGCTTGTCGAGTCGATTTTCGGTATATCGGGGCTTGGGTCACTGACGATAAACTCCATTCGCACAAAGGACATTCCACAGACCACGGCATCGGTTATGTTTTTGGCATTTTTCTACATCTTAATGATGCTTATCGTTGATGTGCTCTATGCCTTGATCGATCCGCGCATTCGCTCAAAATATGCTAAAAGTAAGAAGGTGACACAAAATGCAGGCCCAATCAAAAAGCCCGTTTGAGAGCAAAAAGCAAAGCGGCCTTGCAGAGCTGTGGCGCCGCTTCAAAAAGAACAAAACCGCCCTTGTTGGCTTTTTCGTTCTGGTAGTAATAATCGTCGGCTCCTTTGCCGCACCCCTTTATCTTGATTATGAAGGCAAGGCGATAACCCAAAACTATGATATCCGTTACGGAGAACCCTCTGCTGAGCACCCCTTTGGCACAGATCAGTACGGACGAGATATTTTTACCCGAGTTATTTTCGGGGCACGCAATTCACTGACGCTGGCATTCACCGCAACCGCTATTTCACTCACAATAGCATGTATAATCGGCTCGGCGGTGGCATATTACGGCGGAATTGTTGACAATATTATCATGCGAATACTCGATATGTTTATGGGAATTCCGCTAATTTTGCTTGCAATTGCAATATCAGCGGCACTCGGACCGGGTATGGGCAATCTGATATTTGCCGTTACAATTTCGCAAATACCAAACTTTACCCGTATAGTCCGCTCGGTTATTTTGAATATTGTCGGGCAGGAATATATTGAGGCGGCACGCTCTTACGGTTCGTCAGACATTTCGATAATGGCAAAGCAGATTTTGCCAAACGCTATAGGACTTATTATAGTTCAGGCGACTATGGCCATTTCAACTACAATATTGACTATAGCGGCGCTGAGCTATATCGGCCTTGGTATGCCACCACCGGCACCTGAGCTCGGTTCAATGCTGAATGAAGGCAAGGACGCAATGCGCTACTCGCCTTGGGTGGTTATCTTCCCCGGCCTTGCAATAGCAATAACCGCGCTATCCCTCAACCTTATGGGTGACGGTTTGCGTGACGCACTTGATCCCAGACTTAAAAACTGATTTTTAGGAAGTGAAACAATGAAAAAAGTTATTATTTACGGCAGCAAGCTTTGAGCACCCTGTGTAACAGTGAAAGAGGTTCTTTCACAGAACAATGTAAAGTTTGCTTATCTTGACATCACCGAAAGCTTGGTACACCTTCGCAATTATCTGAGATATCGTGATACTCACCCTGCTTTTGATCAGGTCAAGGATCTGCCCAGCATCGGTATTCCGGTCATTGTGGTAGACGATGGAGCAGACGTAATCTTCTCCTTCACAGAAGCAGATCTCGACAGAGTGCGATAA
>CAYJAS010000111.1:0-2299 GCA_964367895.1 uncultured Oscillospiraceae bacterium
AACCAAAAATCGCCCCTACATTAACATAAACGGAGGGAAAAGTTATGATTGAGCTCTCAAACATTTGCAAAACTTTTAAAGTCGCAAAGCGTGATGCCGGCTTTAAGGCGGCGACCAAGGCGCTTTTCAAAAAGGATTACACCTATGTGGAGGCCCTTAAAGACATTTCTTTCACAATCGAGGACGGTGAAATGGTCGGTTATATCGGCCCAAACGGCGCCGGCAAAAGCAGTACCATTAAAATTATGAGCGGAGTTTTAAATCCCGACAGCGGAACCTGCATTATAAACGGCAGACAGCCTCATCGTGACCGTATAGCCCATGTCGGCGATATCGGCGTGGTTTTCGGGCAACGTTCCCAACTTTGGTGGGATGTGCCGGTTATCGACAGTTTTGAGCTTTTGCGTGACATTTACAGAGTGAACTTTGAACTTTACACAAAAATGCTCAATCAGCTTACCGATTTGCTATCTTTAGGGGAGCTTCTCAAAACACCGACCCGTCAGCTGTCGCTCGGTCAGCGTATGCGCTGTGAGATTGCCGCCTCTCTGCTTCACTGTCCGAAAATCCTCTTTCTTGACGAGCCGACCATAGGCCTTGACGCCGTCTCCAAAATCGCCGTGCGTGACTTTATCAAACAGCTCAACAAACAGCAGGGCACAACTGTTATACTTACCACCCACGATATGCAGGATATTGAGGCGTTGACCGAGCGTATTTTGCTTATCGGCAAGGGTGAAATCCTGCTGGATGGCACGCTAAGCGAACTGAAAAAGCGCAGTGGACAACAAAAGCGCATTTTGACGGTCGAGCATTTACCCTCCGAGAGTGACGGTGACTTGAGTGCCATACCGGGTTTTTTGTCGGTTTCGGGCACAGGTGGCAAGCTTGAAATTGCAATAGATACCGATATTCTGCCCGTTTCGGAGGCGATTTCCACGCTTTGCGCCCAACTTTCGGTGACCGATATTTCAATCGGCTCTTTGTCGGCCGAGGAAATTGTGGTTTCGCTGTACAAGCAGTTTGAAATTTAGGGTAATCTTATGAAAAAATATCTTTCTTTTTTCAGAATACGCTTTTCCGCAGGCCTGCAATATAGGGCGCAGGCATGGGGCGGTATCGCCACGCAATTTTGCTGGGGTGGAATGAGCCTTCTTATGTTTTCGGCATTTTATCAAAGCGACCCAAGCTCTGTTCCCATGGAGATGTCGGCGCTGTCCAGCTATATTTGGCTGCAGCAGTCACTTCTTGCCCTTTATATGGCATGGTATTTTGACGGCGATATTTTCAGCTCGATTACCAGCGGAAATATTGCATATGAGCTTTCAAGACCAATTGACATCTACACAATGTGGTTTATCAAAAATGTTGCCTCACGCACCTCGGGCGCTTTGCTTCGCTTTTTCCCGATTTTAGCGGTGGCGGTATTTTTGCCGGAGCCCTATTCCTTTTCTTTACCGGTGAGCGTCACCGCCTTTGCCCTATTTTTGCTTTCCTCTGTGCTCGGCGTGCTTGTGCTGGTGTCTTTCTCGATGCTCATTTACCTGTCGGCCTTTTATACGATATCTTCAAACGGAATTGTAAGACTTTCGGTGTCCACCGTTGAGTTTTTCTCGGGCGGAATAATTCCCATACCCTTTTTCCCGCTCGCGTTTCAGCCTATTATGTACGCACTGCCCTTTGCTTCGATACAAAGTACACCATTTTTAATTTATGTCGGGCAACTTTCGACAGCTGATGCCTTAATGCCAATTTGTGTGCAGATTTTTTGGTTTGTCGCACTTGTGGCGGTCGGCAAGGCAATTTCAAGACACGCACTAAAGCGTGTTGTGGCGCAAGGAGGGTAAAAAATGAAGCTTTATTTCAAGTATATTTCCATGATTTTAAAGGGGCGCATGCAGTATAAAGCCTCCTTTGCCATGGCGACAATTGGGCAATTTTTAGTGACCTTCACCGAGTTTTTAGGGGTTTTCTTCATGTTTCAGCGGTTCAATTCGGTTGCGGGGTTTACATTTTCAGAGGTGCTCTTATGCTACAGCATTGTACTACTTGCATTTTCAATTTCAGAGTGTTTCTTCAGAGGGTTTGACCTGTTTCCAAACTTGATACGCCAAGGTGAGTTTGACAGGATTTTGCTTCGCCCCAGAAGCGTGGTTTTTCAGGTTCTGTGCTCCAACTTTGACCTGTCGAGGCTGGGCAGATTTGGGCAAGGGGTGGTCATGCTGACTTATGCTATCCTGCAAAGCGGAGTGCACTGGAGCGGTGACAAGATTTTTGCGCTTTCACTTATGCTAATCGG
>CAYJAS010000111.1:2399-5723 GCA_964367895.1 uncultured Oscillospiraceae bacterium
ATGCTTGCTCCGCTTGGTTGTTTTTTGTTTTTTATCCCTGCGTATGGTTTGTTTGCCTATGGCATGTCACGGTATAAATCGACCGGCAGTTAAAGGGCAACAGATCGCTCATCATATCGACCTGTTTTACGGTCGAGTCAAGACTCGCCCCTACAAAAGACGGCAAATAATTTTGTCACTTTTTGCTGTGTAAGATATTTTTAAGGAAAAGCAGACTTTTTTTGTAATGTTTTGGTGTTATTATAGATTTAGCGCCAAACAAGGAGGTAAACAAATGTCCGATACTCATAAAATACTGATTGTCGACGACGACAAGGAAATTGCCATTGCCATTAGCAGACTGCTGTCGGGCGAGGGATATCAAACCCTTGTCGCTCATGACGGCCTGCAGGCTCTTGACATTATCGCACAGCAGGAGGTGCACCTTGTCATACTGGATATAATGATGCCAAGGCTTGACGGTCTTTCGGCGACCATGAAAATCCGTGCCGACAAAAATATTCCCATTATCATGCTGTCTGCAAAGAGTGAGGACAGCGACAAGGTCATCGGTCTGTCGGTCGGGGCCGACGATTATATGACCAAGCCCTTTAATTTCCCCGAGCTTGCCGCACGAGTTCGCTCTCAACTTCGCAGATACACCCAGCTGGAGGGAGTTTCCATGCAGCCGGGGCGTGACCATGTGCTCAAAACAGGCGGACTCACTTTAAACCGTGAGACCAAACAACTTCATGTGGACGGTGAACCGACAAAGGTGACGGCAACCGAATACCGCATACTCGAGCTGCTTATGCAAAATCTCGGGCGTGTCTTTTCCTCGGAGGAGATCTACCGTCGTGTGTGGCATGAAGATGCCTATGCAGTTGAAAACACGGTCATGGTGCACATCAGGCGCATACGCGAAAAAATTGAAATAAACCCGAAAGATCCGAAATATTTAAAGGTGGTGTGGGGAATTGGATATAAAATCGACAAGATATAGGACGGTGACCACCGTTCGTATTATAGCCTTTATGCTTTTTATTGCGACCGTTATGTCGCTTTGTGTGCTCTTCGGGCTGTTTATCTACAACAATGGTCAGCTTTTTGAGCACCACCCGATGCATGTACTGCCCGAGGAAGATTATTATCAATCGGAGGCGCTCGTTTCCGATGTGGGATATATGATGAACGACCTATATTTCGGCGTTCTCAATGTCGAGAGCTTTGATTTGGCAGACACCTATTTAAGCATGCATAGCGATTATTATGTAAGGTTTACCGGCAAAGAGGAAATTACCCTGTCAAACGCCGTGGGGCAAATCCCACGTTGGCCGAGCACGGGGAGCTATATCTCCTACCGTGACGGTCATCTGACGGTGAGCATATCGGGCAGTAGCGATGCTTCGACCGTTACCGATAGCGGCAGCGACACTCCCTCCACCGCTACCGTCGACGGCACCGGTAGGACGCTCAACCTCGCCGAGGAAAATCTCTACAGCGGTATAGCTTCCCATCGGATTTTATCCCCCGGATATGAGTGGTACATCGACCTTGACGAGCAATATCTAAGCGATCGAGCAGAAATTTTCAACATAGCACGCACCCAGCTTTGGGGATATATCATTGCCGCTTCGGTACTTTTGCTGGTGCTTATAATACTGTTTATTTTGCTAATTGTTATTGCCGGCAAAAAAAGTGGTGTCGATGGGGTATACCTCGGCGGATTGGCACGACTGCCGAGCGATGTTCTGCTGTGCGCCTTGGGATTTGTCACCTTCTTTGCACTGTTTTGGGCTGTGCCGAGCGTGAGCCACCTTGCTTATTACAATTATGCTTATGAGTATGTTGCCGTTATTCTGTTTTATGGTGTGGTTTTAGCGCCCATTTTGTTGGGCATATTTTTGGCACTTGTCAGACAGCTCAAAGGGCGTGTGTTTATAAAACACAGCTTAATTTACTACATTTTAGCGGCAATTTTTAACTTTTTCGCCACAATTGCAGACATGATTCGTGCTCTCGGTGACGGTAGACCGTTCAGAGGTGATATCCCGATAGGTAAAATGCTGTTTGTGCGTCAGCGCAGATATGTGATTTCCTCTGCCGCCATAGTGGCGATTGCGATCTTCTTCTCGCTCGCCAGAGTGGTTCCGATAGTGCTCGGCTTGATTGCGCTTGAGATTTTTATAACTTATGTCTATTTAAAAGCAAACAATCGCACCTATCAAGATGTTAACACGCTGTGCAATCAGATTTACCTGATCTCGCAGGGTGAGGACATTATTGTCGGCAGTATTCCGGAGCAATCTCCCTTCTGGCCGATTTCACGCACCTTGTCCGAGCTTGGTGACAATGTGCAGGACATAGTGGATCGTCAGCTCAGAAGTGAGCGCACAAAAATCGCATTGGTGACAAATGTTTCGCACGATATAAAAACACCGCTGACCGGCATTATCGGCTACATCGATTTGCTCGGCAGGGTGGAGCATCTCCCCCCCGAGGCCGGCGATTATGTCACCGTGCTCGGCCAAAAGGCACAGCGGCTGAAAAGCATTGTGGACGATCTTTTCGACCTTGCAAAAACTACGAGCGGAGATGTCAAGCTGGACATTGAGGCGCTCGACCTGCGCACCTTGATTTTGCAGATTTTGGCCGATATGGAGGACAGCATACAGCGACACGACCGCACCATTAAGCTTTCAATTCCCGAGCAGGTTGTGCCGGTTTGCGCCGATGGAAAGCGTCTATTTAGGGTAATGCAAAATGTCATCGACAATGCGCTGAAATATTCCATGCCGGGCACACGCATTTTCCTCTCGCTCGACTGTGACGGGGGCAACGCTCGCATCACCCTGAAAAACACGGCGGCATACGAGATGGACTTTACGGCACATGACATGCTCGAACGCTTTACACGTGGTGACAGCTCTCGCACCGACGAGGGCAGCGGTCTCGGTCTTTCGATTGCCAACAGTTTTACCCAAGCGTGCGGCGGCAGTTTTGATGTGCAGATTGACGGCGACCAGTTTAAAGTGTATATCGATTTTCCGATATCTACCGAGCGTGGGGTGCGTGCCTATGCACCGCCCATAAGCGAAAGCGAGCCGATTTCAGAGCATGGCATTGAGGAGCTTGACAGCCTATCGGGAAGCGAAATCGACAGTTTGAGCGACCAGAGCCCTACAGATGAACCGCCCGGCAAGGAGGCACAATTCGAGGAGCAAGAAGCTGGAATAGGCGAAAAACCCGACGAAACAGACGACATTTTGTAATATTTTGATTGAATTATACGAATTGTAGATAAAAGGAGTGGCAAAAGCCACTCCTTTTATAATTTTAAGGGCG
>CAYJAS010000112.1:0-3554 GCA_964367895.1 uncultured Oscillospiraceae bacterium
GCCGAAGCTCTGTCGATGGAAGCGTTGGGGTTGAAGTTTCCGTACTGGTCGCCGCCGAGGATATTCAGGGCTGCGAGAAGGTTAACGGCCTCTTTTGCGTCTTCATCGATAGCTGCATCATCGTTGAAAGCTGCGAAAGCGGACATTGACAGGACCATAGCAAGTGCCATAGTCAGCGCGAGGACTTTTTTCATTGTGCGCATTTTGAGTTTCCTCCTTTTTATTTGTGGGTTTATTTACCCTTGCATATAAGATATCAAAGGGGAGGGGGTTTGGCAAGGGGTTTTAGGGCATTGTAACAAAGATGTAACATTTGGGGGGAGGGGGGTGCGGTCACGGCAAGCCGTGACCCTACAGGACGACGGACGGGGACGGGGGTGCGGAATGCAAGGGGTTTTAAGGAACGAAAAACGGCCATGAGGGCATGACCGTTTTTGGACGTGGGTGATTGTAATTTGGATTTTAAGGAACGGGGTGGGGAAATCGAAATACAAGGGGGTTAATACATCTTAAATAATAATGAGGCGAACTCGGCGCGGGTGATGATTTCGTTCGGGTAGACGGCGCCGGTCGTGCCATAGCCGCTGATAATGCCCATGCTGTACAGCAGATTGATATGGTCGACCGCCCACGCCGGTATGGTGTCAAAATCGGTGAACGGTGCGTCGCCATAGGCAAAGCCACGGTCAAGGGTGCGCCCGATTATGGTGAAAATCTGCGCCCTGCTCGACTGGGTTTGCGGATAATACATAGCGGTGCCACTTGAGTAAGTACCCATCATGACCCCTTCGGCGTACATGGCCTTGACATAGGGCAGTGCCCAGTCGCCAATCTGATCGGCATCTGCGTGGGGGAGGATTACGTCTTCATATTGGGTCGGGTCAACGCCCATGTAGCGAGCAATGATGACGGCGGCCATCTCGTTTGTTACTCTGCCATTCGGGTCGAAGGGGGTGCCGGCGGTGAATACGTCCTTGCCGATTAGATATTCGGCGTAGTCATATGACCAGTGGTCCGCTATGTCGGGCGCTGACACGGTTTCGGTCTCGCCGAAGGTGACGCTGTGCCGTGCATAGTTTAGGAAAAAGTCTCGCACGGTTATGGTCGCACGGTGTAGGCCGGCCGTCGGCGTGATTTCGCAGCTGAACTCGCCGGTGTTTTGGTCATAAGTGAACGGGACGGCGGTGCCGTCTATCGAGATTTCTATCATGCCGGGCTCGACCGGGAAGAGGTAGTTGTCGCTGATTATTCCGCTGAGTACCAGACCGTCGAACGGGTTTAGCGTGATGGTCGGGGGCAGGACATCGTTTGCCGCTTGGCCGAAGTGTGCCATGAGCTGGTCGAGGTACAGCGCGCCCGATGTGCCGGTGGACGAGAAGCCGTTTATCGCAGTTGCGCCCTCGGGCAGAGTGAGCGCGATGTATTGCCAGCTGTCGCTGAGCGGTATGGGCATCTGTACACTGCCGAGCGGGGTTTGGACGTCGAGATATGCCGTGCCATCACCGCCACCGGCTACGGCGTTGCGTGCCAGCAGGCTG
Source organism: uncultured Oscillospiraceae bacterium (assembly GCA_964367895.1). GTDB lineage: Bacteria > Bacillota > Clostridia > Oscillospirales > Butyricicoccaceae > CAYJAS01. Next base: position 1,539 of record CAYJAS010000112.1, read on the forward strand.
ACGGTCGTTGCGCCCTGCGGAAGGGATATGGGCTGTGCGGCGCTGAAGCGGGTCGGGATGAGCTCATCGCCCTGCTCCCATGCGAGGTATAGCGAGCCGATGCCGTAACGTGCATGTTCTACTGCTTGGGATACAAGAGCGGTGGCTACCGTTTGCTCGGTCGCCGGGACGGCGGTGTAAGTCGGCATTTGCTCGAAATCTTCGAGTATTTCGGGGGCGTCGCCCACCGTGACCGGCAAAGTTGCCGTTGTCTCGCCATAAGTGACCGTGATGCTTCCGGTCAGGCCGGAAACGGCCGCTGCGGTGAACAGGCCGTTTGCATCGATTGTGCCGATGCCACCGCTGATTTGGTAACTAAAGATGACGCCGTCGGTGTGAATGTCACGCAGACCATCGGTCGCTGTGATGTCGAGGTCTATGCTGTCCTCGGGTGCGATGGAAAGCGAGGTGAGCGGTGTATCGGTGCCGTTTTGCACGAAATCAAGGGTAGCTGGTTTGTCTATAACGGTTATGACGGCATCCGAGCTGTCAAATCCACCGATGTCGGCAGAGACAATGGCTTGCTCGGCGAAAATGGGCGCATAGTAGGTGTTTCCTATAATATATCCGCCGCCCTCTTTTACGACAAAAAGATCGTCATAACTGCCTTTTGGGAAAAAATCTTCATTATAAGTGAGTGCGCTTAGCGAAAGCTGTGCACCTGCCAGCACAAGTGAACTGCGTGGATACACCGATGCGGCGCTCTCGGGCAAAGTCGGGTCGCCTGTATTTACAAATAGAATATAAGTGGCGCATCCTCTTTCCGAGCCGTCCGACGGCGAGGAGCGCAGTGTAGACTCGGTCTGTCCGGGATAGCGGGCGGAAATTGCCGTGGAGCCGCCTCCGTCGAGTTCGATTACCGAGGTATAGCCACGTGAGATCATGCTGTTTGCCACCTCGTACAGGCTTGCGCCGTTGCTAAGCCCGCTTTGTCTGCCGTCACAGACATAAATGCTGAATGAGCCGTCCGGTGCAACTCCGAGTATGGTGCGAGGGCCAAGGCCGTTAGTGGCATCGACGGTCAATACGCCCTCTCTTGCCAGCATGTTTCCGCCACCTGTTGCCCACACAACTTCATTCCAGCGTGGGTCTTCGGTAGTGGCATTTATCATAATTGTCTGCCCGACTGTCATTCCCAGCAGTACCTGTGCCATGGGATTGTCGGCGGTTACGCTCAATACAAATGTGTCCGGAGCAAGGGTTGTGCCCGACACCGCACCGACCGAAGCGACTGTCAGCTCCAGCGCTGTGCCCAGTTTGAGCTGTTGCCCTTGCTCTGCGGTGAGCACCACCTCTACCCCATCAAGCACGGTTTTTGTTGTTGACGAGAAATCGGGCGTGTACAAATAAACGCCGTTTCCGGTGCGCACCTTATTAAGAGCATATACCGTGTGTTGCTCATCGGGTGACGGTGAAAATGTCATCTCGAGCTTGGGTTCGCCGACAATTGCGGTGCCGTCTGCGAAAAATCCAACCGCATTCCAGTTTGCGTCCGAAGTACAAAGTCTGCCGTTTTGTATTGTCATGCCTATCGGCAGGCCATTTTCAAAGTAAAAATAGTCCGAGTTGACGGCGCCCATCACCGTGTAGCCGAGCGATTGCGCATAAGCGGTAATCTCACTTATGGTCGATCTGCCGTACAGTTTGTCCCCATAAAGTACAATGGGTTTGAGCTTTTCATTCGGGGTATAATCAAGGGTGAAGTCCTGTTTGTATGTACCGAGGTTTAGCGAGTTTGACGCAGTTATGTCAAGTCCCGGAGCAATCTGCATGCTGTCACTATGCAAAATACTGTCGGCACTGGCTGCAAGTGACGAGCAAAACATTGCCGCCGAAAGCACAAGTGCGGTGGTTTTTTTTAAAACATTTTTCATTTTTTTCTCCTTTTCAAATGTCAAATCACGTTACTTTACATTCTACAACATAAGTTTAAAAAAATATACACAATACAAATTATTTCCATAAATTTGCAATTTT
>CAYJAS010000112.1:3654-5633 GCA_964367895.1 uncultured Oscillospiraceae bacterium
TAATGCATGTTATTTTTACTTAATATTATAAAGGGGATTATTCTGCATGACAAAGCAAAACGATTCATTGTTTTCCCAGATTTTTCGCAGATACTTTGTCGACGCCCTCGGCGCAATGGCATACGGCCTATTTGCCTCGCTGATTGTCGGCACGATTTTAATGCAACTTTCAACCTTTGCACCGCTTTCCTTTCTTGAGCCGATTGCCTCGGTACTGTCCGAACGTTCGGTCTACGGTGCTGCTATTGCGGTGGCTATAGCTTGGGGGCTTAAGGCGGATCCGCTGGTCATCTTTTCCTGTGCCGGTGCCGGTGCGGTGGGATGTGTTGCCGGCGGCCCTGTCGGCGCATTTGTCGCCGGGCTTATCGGCGCCGAGCTTGGCAGACTTGTTTCTAAGCGCACTCCGCTTGACATTGTGGTGACCCCCATTGTCACAGCGGTCACAGGCGGTGTCGCCTCACTTTTTGTCGGGCCGTATATCGACAGCGCCATGGTGTGGCTTGGCGGAGTTATCAACTCGGCGACCGAGCTTGTGCCCCTTCCGATGGGCATAGCGGTCGGCATAATTGTCGGCATGACGCTGACCTTGCCCATTTCCTCAGCGGCACTTTGCGTCATGCTCGGTTTGTCCGGGGTTGCAGGTGGCGCGGCTTGCGCCGGCTGCTGTGCACAAATGATCGGCTTTGCCGTCACAAGCTTTGGTGACAACCGATTTTCCGGCTTGGTTTCACAGGGCATCGGAACCTCTATGCTGCAAATGCCCAATATAGTGCGCAAGCCTGCAATTTGGATTGCACCCACCGTTGCAAGCGGTGTGGCCGGTGGCGTGTCTGCCGCAGTTTTCGGCATGACTACACCCTCTGTCGGCGCAGGTATGGGCACCAGCGGACTGGTCGGGCAGATTACCACATTTTCAGATCTACTGCCGGTACACGGCGCTGTGGTTTCACTGCTTGGAATACTCTTTGTTCACTTTCTCATACCCATTGTTGTCGCTCTGTCGGTAGATAGGCTGATGCGCAAGCTATCATGGGTGAAAAACGGCGATATGACTTTACAGAAGATATAATTTTTTATTATAATAAGGAGAGAACAACTATGAGCAATGCAAAGTTTCAACTGATCTGCGATTCTACCTGTGACATTCCGAAAAATTGGTATAAGGAAAATGATGTTAAGCTGGTACCTTTTGCCTTTGTTATGGACGACAAGGAGTATTGGGATGAGGTTGACACAACATTTAATTCGGCAGACGTCTACAAAAGCATCAGAGAGGGCAAAACCCCCACAACCTTGCAAGGGCGCATGGAGGATTTGCTCAAAACCTTTGAGCAAGCGTGCATGGACGGACTTGATGTCGTTTACATTTGTTTTTCCTCCGGGCTGAGCGGTACATATAACACCTCTCGCATTGCCGCCGGAGATGTCATGCAAAAATATCCCGACCGCAAAATTTACTGTATTGACACTCTCGCCGCCACAAGCGGAGTCAGATTGCTTATTGAACTTGCCGCCGATTTGCGTGACAGTGGCGGTACCGCCGAGCAGATTGCAGAGCACATTGAGCAGCAAAAGCTGAAAGTTTGCCACTTTTTCACCGTTGACGATCTCAATCATCTTTACAGGGGCGGACGCTTGTCCAAAACCAGCGCTCTTATGGGCACCATGCTGGGCATTAAACCGCTTATGTATGTTGACAATGACGGAAAACTGGCCGCTTTCAGCAAAGTCAGAGGGCGTGCCGCCTCCATCAAAGAGCTCGCCAAAAAGGCATTTGAACACCTTGATAAGGATTTCAACACAATTTACATCGCCCATGGCGATTGTGAGGACGAGGCAAAGCAGCTTGAACAGGAGTTTTTGAAACTTTGCCCCGAAGCACAGGTGATCATTCACATGCTTACGCCGGTTATCGGAGTTCACTCCGGCCCGGGCACCCTTGGAATATTTGTAATGGGCGAAAAGCGCTTGTAATAAAA
>CAYJAS010000113.1:0-5629 GCA_964367895.1 uncultured Oscillospiraceae bacterium
GAAACCGGAGCGACGGGGGCGTCGCTCCCTACGTCACCCCCACCCGTAGGGGCGACCTTTGGTCGTACGCCGCCATACCCACGCTAATTTCACCACAAAAAACATCACCTTAAAGGAGAACAGGCGATGAAAAAACGCATAAATCTCACCATAAACGCCGTGGCTATCGTCGTTGCACTGCTGACGGCGGTGCTGATATGTGTTCTGATGTACAGCCATTTTTATCGGCTTGAACAGCAGGAACTGATTTACAGCACAAGGCTTTTTGAGGATATTTTGGAGAACAGCCCGACAGAATATGCGCAGCAGCTCAAAGCAAGCACCACCTTGCACCGTGTCACCTTGATAGACACAGACGGCACCGTGCTTTACGACAATGAGCACGAGGCGCAAACCATGGACAATCACGCAACCCGCCCGGAGATTTCCACGGCATATCAGTTTGGCGCAGGGGAGTCGACACGCTATAGCGACACCCTCGGCACCCAGACCTTTTATTATGCCGTGCGCCTCGACAACGGACAGGTTTTGCGCCTTGCCGTCGCCTTAGACAGCGTATTTTCGGTCATGATCGGGGTGGTTTTGCCCTTTATTTTGCTGATACTCGCTATAGTAATAGCCCTTTCGGCCTTTGCGGCCAGCAGGGCGACAAAGCGTATAATCGCACCGCTTAACAGCTTTGAAATCGGTGATTTTGCCATGGCCGATGTATACCCCGAAATGTCGCCGTTTATTTTGAAAATCAAAAAGCAAAGTGACCAAATCAGCGAGCAGATGCGTGATCTCAGCCATCGGCAACAGCGATTTTCCACCGTTGTCGAGCATATGGGAGAGGGGCTTATTTTGACCGATTCGCAGGGCGAACTGCTGTTTGTCAACAGCTATGCAAAGGCAATTTTCGGCATGAAGCACAGCGACGATTACAGCGGAAAATCGGTGCTCGACTTGGGCAGATCGCTTGAAATGAACGACAGCCTCAAAGCGGCGCTTGCCGGCGAAAAAATCGAGCAACGCATCGTGATATCCGAGTCGGAACTGCTGATGTATGTCACGCCGGTAGCGGTCGGTGGCACGGTTGAGGGCGTGGTAATCATGCTTGACGATGTCACCGAACAGCACGAGGCAGAGCGTATGCGCCGTGAGTTTTCGGCAAATGTTTCTCACGAGCTTAAAACACCGCTCACCTCGATAAGCGGTTATGCCGAGATGATTAAAGGCGGCATGGTCGAGCAAAAAGATGTCGTGCCCTTTGCCGAAAAAATCCATGCCGAGGCCAACAGATTGCTGGCGCTGATAGGGGATATTATCAGGCTGTCACGCCTTGATGAGGGTGTTCAAAGCGGACAATTTGAGCAGGTAAGCCTGCCCGAGCTGTGCAAACAAACGGTACAGCGTCTTGAAAGACAGGCCGAAAAGGCAAAAGTGAGCATAAATCTCGACCTTGAGCAGGCGACTGTCAGGGGGATGCCCAACACCTTGCAAGAGGTGGTTGACAATCTGTGCGAAAACGCCATCAAATACAATCGTGAGGGCGGAAAAGTTGACATCAGCACAAAAGTGCAGGACGGTATGGCGGTGCTGACCGTTTCTGACAGCGGAATAGGCATACCGCCGTCGGCACAAAAGCGTGTGTTTGAGCGGTTTTACCGTGTGGACAAGAGCCATTCCAAAGACACCGGCGGAACAGGACTGGGTCTGTCGATAGTCAAGCATGGGGTGGAGCATCATAGTGGCACCGTTTCGCTGGAGAGCACAGAGCATGGAACCACGGTGACGGTGAAATTACCCCTGTAGGGCAAGGGCTCTGCTCTTGCCGTGCAGTATATGCATTGTTGCACTTTGCCCGATATTTTGAAAAACCCATTTGCGACTTACCTCGCAAGTGGGTTTTTATTTTGCACAAAAAATTGTAACATTTTGCTGTAATACTTGTTAAATCGCTTTCAATGATGTATAATAATAGTGTATTGTATTTTTTTGCTATATAATTGCGATAGGAGATGAAATCATGCCTGCAATAGCCGCACATTATGCTTTCGGCAACAAGGTGCACGATCTGCTCAGCGAGCAGGTCAGCGACTTTTTAAGCGAGCACAAAAGCCTGTTTACTTTGGGCTTTCAAGGCCCCGATCCGCTGTTTTACTATAACCCTCTCTCGGAAAACCCGATTTCAAGGCTTGGGCACGACATTCACAGCAGACCTGCCAAGGAGTTTTTCCGCTCCGCCCTTGACCGCAAGGTGGCACAGGGCGCAACTCTTGCTTATCTGCTGGGCGTCTGTTGCCATTACGGACTTGACCGTGCCTGTCATCCCTTTGTCAATAAAGTGAGCGGTGACAGCTCAATCATACACCGCAGTTTGGAGTCGGATTTCGACCTGTATATCATTAGAAAGCACGCATTATCACAGCCGAGATACAAAATGCTGTGCACCGATATTGACCCCTCGGCACTCGCTATGGCATATGAGATAACAGAGCGGCAGGCAAAAACAGCCGTGTGCTCAATGAGTCTCAATGAAAGAGTGCTCATGCACCCAAAAGCGGTGCGATTTGCCGAGAAACTGCTCAAAAAGCGGGCGCAATTTTCCACTTTGTGCCTGAAAAAGGAGATACATTTCCGCAGTGAATGTGAGCAAATGTCCGAGCTTTTTGAAAACGCCGTTGCCACTACGGCAGACCTTGTGCACAGATTTTACCATGCCGCCCTTTCGGGCATAGAGCTGAGCGATTTTGAGGAGAATTTTGAAGGGGACAGGTGCTGAGCATGAAGGACAAGTTTACAAAACCCGAAAAAAGTTGGATACTATATGACTGGGCAAACTCGGTCTATGCGACCATAGTTCTTGCGGCCATTTTTCCGATATATTTCACCGGCACAGCCAATGCCGCCGGTGTGGGCGGTGACACTTGGTGGAGTATAGGCACCTCGATAGCCACTGCGATAATCGCCGTGATGACACCCATTTTGGGTTCAATCGGCAATTACAGGGGCTTTAAGAAAAAACTGCTCGGCATTTTTATGCTGGTCGGTATAACATTTACCGTGGTGTGCGCACTTATGGACAGCTGGCAATTTATGCTTATCGGATATATTGTGTCTTATGTCGGCTGGTCGGGCGCAAATCTGTTTTATGACAGTCTGCTGACCGATGTGACCACGCCCGAGCGCATGGACAGGGTTTCGGCGTGGGGATATTCCATGGGATATATCGGCGGAAGCACCATACCTTTTGTCATCTCGATAGGCCTTATCACCTTTGGCGAGAGCTTTGGCATAGATACCATAATGGCGACAAAGCTGTCGCTTGTCATAACTGTTGTCTGGTGGGGGCTGTTTTCCATACCGCTGTTTAAAAACTGCGAGCAGGCATATGGCAGTATACTTCCCGATCAAAAGCGTGTCAGCGCAACGCTAAGTTCACTCGGACAGACTATTAAGGCGATAATGAAAAACCGTGCCGTGCTTTTGTTTTTGATAGCTTACTTTTTCTATATAGACGGGGTAAACACTGTCATTAAGATGTCAACGGCATACGGCACCACCCTCGGCCTTGACAGCACCGGCATGATACTTGCCTTGCTGGTGACCCAAATTGTTGCCTTTCCATGTGCCATTTTATTCGGCAAGTTGGCCTCTAAAGTGGGAACGGTCAACATGCTGACCTTTTCGGTTTTTGTTTACTTAATTATCTGCATAGTCGGCTTTGTAATGGGCTTTGGCCTTGAAGAGGGCTTTTTAACGGTAGACCAATCGCTCACCTTGTTTTGGATACTTGCCTTTCTTGTCGGCACCGTGCAGGGCGGAATACAGGCGCTGTCACGCTCCTTCTTCGGCAAGCTTATACCAAAAGAGCGGTCAAACGAGTACTTTGGCGTGTTTGACATTTTCGGCAAATTTGCCGCCGTTATGGGCCCCGCGCTTTATGCCACCGTCACCACCGTGACCGGCAGAAGCTCCTTTGCCATTTTGTCGCTGATAGTGTTGTTCGTAATCGGCGGAGGTGTTATGCTGATATTCCGCAAAGATTTGCTGAACGCACAGAAATAAGCGATTATAAAACGGAGGTGTACCATGCTGTTTGAAACGAAAAAGCCCAAGGAATATGATAAAAAACTGATTAAAGACGAGATAGACCTGCTTCAAAATAGGCTGAGCGTGCTTCAGCAAGCGCTGAAAGAGCGCAAAATACCGACAATTATACTTATAGACGGGTGGAGCGCCTCGGGCAAGGGGCGCATGATGTCGGCGCTAAACGCCGAGCTTGAGCCGAGGGATTACTCGGTATTTTCAAGCACCACCCCTGAAATCGGCGAGCTTCGCCGTCCGTTTTTGTGGCGCTTTTGGCGTGACATTCCGCCAAAGGGCAAGATGGGCATTTTCGAGCGTGGTTGGTACCGTGAGGTGATCGATTGCTTTGACGACAACAGCCGCAGGGCGGCCGATATGATTGAGTCGATAGAGGTTTTTGAGCGTCAACTTGCCCGTGACGGATATTTAGTGCTGAAGTATTTTTTGCATATGGACAAAAAGGCGCAAAAAGAGCGGCTTGACAGGCTAAAGGACAATGAAACGACAAGTTGGCGTGTGAACAGCTCGGATTTTGAGCAAAATGAGCAGTATGACAAGCGTTTTGACACACGCTCACGCCTCATGGCGGCGACAAATTATCAGTATGCGCCGTGGACAGTGATTAATAACGAGGACAGAACCCTCGGAACTCACAGCTTTTTGACCTCTGTATGCGAGAGCATAGAACATGCGCTGGAGCACGGTCTGCCTCCGGCGCCACCGCCCGGCACTATGTTCTCCAAGGCACAAGTGCCCAATCCGAGCACCATCATCATGCCCCCTGCTATGGAACAAAAAAAGTACAAAGAGAGCCTGAAAAAATTGCGTGAGGAGATTCACGAGCTTCACAGCCGTATTTACAGGAAAAAGATACCGGTGGTCATGTGCTTTGAGGGGTGGGATGCCGCAGGCAAGGGTGGTTCCATTCGTCGTCTGTCAAGCGCACTTGACCCACGCGGATTTGATTTGCACGCCATCGCCGCCCCGACGAGTGAGGAGATTTCACGGCATTATCTGTGGCGGTTTTTCACCCGTCTGCCAAAGACCGGGCATATGGCAATTTTTGACCGCACATGGTACGGCCGAGTAATGGTCGAGCGTGTCGAAAAACTGACCGATCCGGCACGTTGGAACGATGGATATGACGAAATTAACGAGTTTGAGCGTGAGTTGGTACGCTGGGGTGCCGTTGTGCTCAAGTTCTGGCTTCAGATTGACCAGCAAACACAGCTTGCCCGATTTGTGGACAGGCAGGAAACGCCCGAGAAACAGCACAAAATCACCGATGAGGATTGGCGAAATCGTGCCAAATGGGGCGAGTATGAGCAGGCGCTTTTGGATATGCTGGAGCACACCTCCACAGAGCAAGCACCATGGACGATTATTGAGGCAAACGACAAAAAGTTCGCCCGAATTAAGGTGCTCAAAACGGTTAAAGAGGCCCTCGAAAAAGCTCTGGAGGAGTAATTAGAGAAAAACTTCGCACAGTTGACAATGGGGCTGTAGGGGCGACCTTTGGTCGTCCGAAAAGACACGCATACAATGCGTGCCCTACAAT
>CAYJAS010000114.1:0-5628 GCA_964367895.1 uncultured Oscillospiraceae bacterium
GGAGGAGATAGTTTGAAAATTATTAACACCACTTGCCAATCGTGGGTTCGGGTTATTGCTTTTAAGCGAGCAGAGAGGAGTATGAATTGGATTTTTTATTTGCATTCGGACTTACTGTAATTGCCGGGTTGTCCACCGGAATAGGCAGTGCCATGGCACTGCTGACAAAGCAAACAAACAAAAGATTTCTGTCTTTTGCACTTGGTCTTTCTGCCGGTGTGATGATTTACGTGTCCTTTGTTGAAATACTTCCAAAAGGCACCGAGGCTTTGACTGCTGTTTACGGTGAGCAGATGGGCACACTAACTTCAGTGCTCAGCTTTTTTGGAGGCATTTTACTTATTGCCCTTATAGATAAGCTTATTCCTCAAATGGGTAATCCGCACGAGATACACACGGTTGAGGAAATGGACGGCAATAGCGAGCAACACAAAAGCCAGTTGATGAGAATGGGAGTTTTCACTGCGCTTGCAATAGTTATTCACAATTTCCCAGAAGGCCTTGCCACTTTTATCTCGGCACTTGAAAATCCGGAAACGGGAGTGGCAATCACTTTCGCCGTCGCCATTCACAATATCCCGGAGGGGATAGCTGTCGCTGTGCCTGTGTATTATGCGACCGGCAGCCGAAAGAAGGCATTTACTCTCTCTTTCTTGTCGGGATTGTCTGAGCCTATCGGCGCTGTGGTTGGATATTTTCTGTTTATACAGTTTATAGGCGATACTATGTTTGGTGTTGTTTTCTCTATTGTTGCGGGAATAATGGTCTACATAAGCCTTGACGAGCTTTTGCCATCGGCGAGAGAGTACGGAGAGCATCACACCTCAATGTTCGGGCTTGTCTGCGGTATGTTTATTATGGCTATAAGCTTGTTGCTGTTTATATGATGGTCACTGAGCAAATGCAGCTTGGGTATTAATAAAGCAAAAAAAATGTAAAATTGCACATTTTTCATTAATTTACAGCGGTCGAGTCAAGACTCGACCCTACATTTCTTGATTTTTTGACATGCAAAAACAGACATCGCCCAAAGGGTGATGTCTGTTTTTTTATTAACTTAGGGTGGCACACATAATCCGAACCCGTTTTGTGACACCCTAAGAAATCAGGAGAAATATTTCTCCTCAAAGCTTTCGAGGGGGAGCGGTTTTGAGAAGTAATATCCCTGTCCGCTCGGGCAATTTATAGCAAGCAGTTTTTGTATCTGCTGCTCGGTTTCAATGCCTTCGGCCAGAACATCACCGATGCGAAGGCGATCGCACATTTTGATTACATATTCAACGATGGTAGAGCTCTTTAAATCGGAGCAAATGTCGCCGATAAGGCTTTTGTCGAGTTTAATCTGGGCAAAATCCATCGAAGTGAGCATTTGCAAATTGGAGTATTCCGAGCCAAAATCGTCAAGCGACACCGAAAATCCGGCATTTTTTGCCTCGCCAATGACCGCTTTAAGCTGTTCATCGTCAATTGAATTGTTGGTTTCGGTGATTTCAAGCTCAATGAGCGAACGTGGAACCTCAAAATCATCACATATTTGAGAAATTTCTTTTATAATATCTCGCTCCATCAAGGTCACGCGCGAAAGATTGACCGCTACCTTAATAGCTCTGTCCTGCGAAATCCACTTACGCAAGGTTGCGCACACCGTTTCAATTACAAATAGGTCTACATGCCTGATGATTTTCTCACTCTCATAAAACGGCAAAAAGCTGAGCGGTGGAATGATATTGCCGTCGGCATCTACCTTTCTGACAAGCGCCTCTGCACCGACCAGTTTTCTCGATTTCAGGTCAATCTGCGCATGGAAATACACGGTAAACCTACCGCTGCGCAGCTCTCTGAGCAGAGTTTGAATAATATCGTGAGAATATTTTGCAATTTTAGCTCTTCTGTCGGTAATTGTGCGATAATATGACTGTTTTTCAACATTCATCAGCTCGTTTGCATATGCTATACGCTGTGAAAGATCAAAATCTCCCTCGGCCAATAGATATCCAAAGGACAAATTACAAAATTCGCTTTCTGCAATATCAAGCTTTAGTTGAGCAACATTTTGCTCCAACTCAATCTGTGTGGTGGCCGGAAGTAGCACTATAAACTCATCATCGCCAACACGGTAGACATTTTCACCGAAAATGTCTTTGAGAAGGGTAACACTCTTGGTAAGCACAACATCTCCGCTTTTAGAGCCGTAAAACTCATTTATTGTGGTCAAGCCGTTGACATCTGCCAACAGAATCCCAAGTCGCTCGGGCTTGTTTTTTTCAAGCTCTTGCAATGTCTGTATATATTTATTTCGATTAAACGCTCCGGTAAGCCTGTCGACTATGCTCAGTCGCATAAGCTGAACAAATTGCTTTGCTGTCTCCAAATCGGCCACAATAAAGGGAACGGTTGAGTTTATTATTTCCATCTTTTCGGTGTTCTTATTCGGATTTGCGACAACCGCCATTCCGAAAAGCTCATCATCCGGGCCAAAGAGAGGAGCGAGAATAAGCGAGCTTAATTTTACATATTGATTGGTAACATCGTCACCGTAAAATGTGAAGTTTTCTGCGTTAATATATCTTGAAGTGTTTGGCTTTAAGCTTGAAATAAACTTTTCGATCATGCTAATTTTTATGTCGGGAAAGAGCATGCCTCTGCCAGATTTTTGACCTCGCTCATAGGTTTCGAGGTTTTTGATAAGCCCTGCATCAAAGTCAAACTCAAAAATCATTATATTCTGTGCATCATAATAATTGAGCACTGTTTCATAAAACTGCTTGTTTTGCTCTCGTAAAATATCACTCTGCTTTTTTTGCTCGGTTTGAGCATCACCGTCTACCGTGCTGAGCAAGGTGTTTTCAACCGTTTTTAGGCTTGAAACCTCCACTATTTCGCCAATAAGACCTCTACCACCATCGGAGGTGCAAAATCCACAGCTCCAGTATAGAGAGGGTTTTACGCTGCCATCGCTGATTACAAAAGGCACTTCATAGCTGACCGAACTGCAGTCTTCAAGCAAAGTCGTGTCCTCAACATGGTAACGAAATTTGTCCATGTCATCAAGATGTTCCGACTGTTCAACGGTAGTACCCAAAAGCTCTGTTGAGTCAACTCCGAAAAAGCTGTTATATCTATTATTAAAGAACACAAATTGAGCCCGATCATTTTTAATGAAAACCGGGTTTGGCAGAGCACTTAATGCCCCTTTATAAAAACACAATTCTTTTTCAAGCTGTGCAATTTTTTCGTCAGGTGTAAGCTGCCCGTCGGGCAGAGATTTATCCTTGTCTGTCACTTGTGTTCTCCTTTACTTATATATTAATAATCAACTATCTGCGCTCAATATTCTATCATGTATTATTTGGAAAGTAAACCCATAATCTTGTCCTTTTGCTTGAAATACAAAATAAAAATTGCAAATCAAAGTACACGGATTAAATCTGTTTGACTTTAATGTCTGAATATGGTAAATTGAAATTAACAAAAAAATAAAAATCGGGGGATTATTATGGAAAAACGGAAATTATCTGAGATTTTGCGGTACAAATTTGACAACCTCATGGCGAAAGGTACGGTTGCTCTTGTTGGAATACTATTTTTAGCGACCACCGCTGTTGTTTTACTGGTCGGATTAATCAGGATGATACTCGGTAGGGGTGCGTTGGGTGAAAATGTGTGGACAAGTGTCATGCATATTATAGACGCCGGCACCATAACGGCCGCCGATACCGGAGATGTCAATTTTGTCGTTTTGATGTCGATAGTCACCTTGTGCGGTCTGTTTATCACAAGTATTTTGATAGGTATTATTACCACCGGCTTTGAAGAAAAGCTCAACTCGCTTAAAAAGGGCAATTCCCGAGTGATTGAAAACGGACACACCTTAATTCTCGGGTTTAACGACAATATTTACACGATAATCACAGAGCTTTGCACCGCAAACAAAAACAAAAAGCGCGGAGTGGTTGTTGTGCTTGGAGATTGTGACAAAGAGGAGATGGAAACCTCGATAGCAAAGCATATTCCGGAGAGGTTTCGCACCGAAGTTATTTGCAGAACCGGCAATATTTCCGATGTACATATGATCAAACAATGCGCCATTGACACCTGCAAATCGGTAATTATCAACGAGCAAGATGATTTTCTGGTGACAAAGGCGGTGCTTGCCATTAACAGTCATTTCAGCGCGGTGAAAATCAAGCGCAAGAGACCTCATGTTGTTGCCGCAATCAGCGATGATGCCAATTTTGAAGCGGTGAAGATCGCAGGAGAAGGTATTGTCGAGCCCATCTTGACCGGCGATGCCATCTCACGCATTATTGCCCAAACTTGTCGCCAAACCGGACTTTCAAGAGTGCTTATCGAAATCATCAATTTCAGCGAAAATGAGCTTTATCTTGAGAAATTTCCCACACTTTGCGGCAAAACCTTTGCTTATGCGCTGTGCTGTTTTGAAAATGGAACTCTGTTTGGGTATAAGCGCAATGGGAAGATTTATTTAAACCCACCGCCCGACACCGTAATAGAACAGGACGATCTTCTGCTCATTTTTGAGGAGGATGACGGGGTTGCAAAACCGCTCTCTTCACCGCCCGACTTTGACAACTTGAGTGAGCTTGCAGTTGAGTATTCAGAGGCGAACAGCCCCAAAAATCTGCTTGTGCTCGGTACAAACGACAAGTTAGAACGTATACTCACCATATTGGACACATTTTTCTCCCCAGGCTCTATAGTGCAAATTGCCGACGAGCAATTTGACGAGTCTTATGATGAACTGGCGCAATCGCTTAAAAATATCACGCTTGAAACAATTGTTTGTGACATCAACAAGCGCTCAAATCTCGATGTGCTCACCGATGCGCAGCTGACAAATGTTCTTTTGCTCAGTGGGCAGGAGGGCGATGCCGAACATGTAGATGCGGTCACCTTGCTCAGGCTTATTCATCTGCGTGATATTGCAAAAAAACAGGGAAAAACCTTTAATATCACCAGTGAAATGCGCAACACGACAAATCAAAAACTTGCTGAGGTGGCAAAGGTCAACGACCTTGTAATCGGCAACAATATAATAAATCTGATTTTGACACAGGTTTCGGAAAATCGTGACCTTGCCATTGTGTTTAAAGAACTGCTGTCGGCAGAAGGTGCCGAGATTTACCTGCGTCCGGCCTCCAATTATCTTGCACTTGGAAAGCCGACAGACTTTTATCAAGTGACAAAGTTGCTCAGCGAGCGCGGAGAAATCGCCATTGGATACAAGACCCGAAGCGGAGACAATTTTTCCATCATTACAAACCCGATGAAATCGCAAAAAATCGTGTTTAACGAAGGCGACAGCATTGTCTTGCTTGCGACCGACTGATAGGCTATAACAGATGGCACTATCGAGGCCGATAATGCCATCTGTTTATTGGAGCTATATTGTCAGCTTATATACATTTTCTCCGTCTTCAAAGTGGCTATAAGTAAAGTTGAGTTTCTTTAAAAGGCTTATTGAGGCATCATTGCCGGTTTCTACCCCTGCATTTACAGTTTGCACTCCCATTTTGCGCAGTTGTGCAATGGCGGCAGAGGCAACTTCAAACATATACCCCTGTTTTGATTTTTGGGGAATTACAGTAAAGCCTAACCAACATTCAT
>CAYJAS010000115.1:0-5578 GCA_964367895.1 uncultured Oscillospiraceae bacterium
AAAGACCTATACTCGTATAGGTCTTTAAGCGTTAAAAAATGCTTTTTTAAACGCTTAAAGATATAAAAAGCCTACTGCAAATGAATTGCAGTAGCTTTGGAAATCTCACTTTCGCTCGATTACACGGCACTCCTCGAGTGCCGCCGGCACCGTGTGCCGGTCAGACAATCTCAAAACCATTGGTTTTTCGACAGTCTGAAAGACCTATACTCGTATAGGTCTTTTACCGTATTTTATACAACCGTATTGTATGGAAGGAGATGCGCGCAATGAGCAAAAGAAAACAGCGTGCAAAGTCACAAAACCCACTGCGAATGATAGTCTACGGCTTCGGCATTTTGATATCGCTCGGCACTTTGCTACTTATGCTACCCACCGCAACGGCAAGCGGGCAAAGCGCCGGATTTTTAACAGCACTGTTCACAACCACCTCGGCAAGCTGTGTCACCGGCCTTGTTGTGCAAGACACTCTGACCTTTTGGAGCGGTAGCGGACAACTGACAATATTGATTTTAATACAAATCGGCGGCCTTGGAGTCATGCTAAGCGTCGCCACCGTAATGCTCGCCCTCGGTAGACGCATAACGGTAAAAGAACGCCTGCTGATAAGCCAATCGATAAGCATGTCCGAGGTTTCGGGCATAGTACGCCTTGCAAAGCAGATAATATTCGGCGTCGTTATCTTTGAAGGTATAGGTGCATTGCTGTTGACAGCGGCATTTGTCGGAGGTGGAACACCCTTTTGGCAAGCACTGTGGAAGGGTATTTTTCACTCGATATCAGCTTTTTGCAATGCCGGATTTGACTTGATGGGCGATTTCGCCAGCTTCACAGGTATGCGCTCTAATGTCGCTATAACTTTGACCTTGTCGGCACTTATAATACTCGGCGGACTGGGATTTTATGTTTGGAATGACCTTTGGAAAAACGCCACCCTCAGCAAGAGCGAGAGGCACACCCTCAGCATACATACAAAGGTGGTGCTGTGGACAACCGCCCTTTTGATAATCGGCGGTACAATAGGCTTTATGGCACTTGAATGGAACAATCCGCAAACAATTGGAAATGATGGGACAGCGACTAAAATTATGTCCTCCTTCTTTCAATCGGTAACAACAAGAACGGCAGGATTTAATCAGCTTGACCAAGCCTCACTGACCTCGGGGGGTAATCTTCTGACACAGGCGCTTATGTTCATCGGTGGATCGCCCGGATCAACGGCGGGCGGTATAAAAACCACAACCTTTATGATACTGTGCACCTCTGTTTGGGCAATACTCAGAGGCAAAGCAGGCGCTGTTATAGGCGGAAGAACCATACCGCCCAAAACGGTCAGCGATGCTTCAACCATTTTCTTCATAGGAATTGTGCTTGTAGTGATGTCGACAATACTGATAAGCGGATTTGACGGGCACATTACTCTGCGCCAAGCGCTTTTTGAAAGTGTATCGGCCTTCGGAACGGTCGGACTGTCGGAGGGTATAACCCCAACACTGTCGGCACCATCACAAGTAGTGCTCATTGTGCTTATGTTTCTCGGCCGTGTCGGAGTCATGACCTTTGGACTTGCCGCACTGACAGGAACACCGGCAGAGCGTAAAATGAAGCCCGCAGAGGGCAAAATACTAATTTAATTACCAAACGGGAGGGTAAAACATGAAATCATTTCTTGTTGTCGGGCTGGGGCGCTTCGGTGGCGCACTTGCCATGGAACTTTACCGCATGGGACATGAGGTTTTTGCAATCGATCGTGACGAGGAAAAGGTCAACAAAATTGCCGATTTTGTCACTCATGCCATGACGGCCGACCCGACCAATGAACAGGTGCTCGCCGCTTTGGGTGCACGCAATTTTGACCACGGAGTAATAGCCTTTTCAAACAATTTGCAAGACAATATACTTATAACTCTACAGCTTAAAGAGATGGGTGTAAGCGCAGTGACCGCAAAGGCACGTGACCGATTGCACAAAAATGTCCTTGAAAAAATCGGAGCGGACAGAATTGTTCTCCCCGAATATGAAATGGGCATACGCACAGCACGTTTGCTTGCGGCGCACAATCTAAATGACCTGATAGAGGTCAGTGACGATTACAGCATAGCCGAGCTCAAAGCGCCAACTGCGTGGGTAGGACAATCGATCCGCGGACTCGATATTCGTGCAAAGTTCGGCATAAATGTAATGATGGTCAAACAAAGTGACCACAATGCTCTGCCGTCACCCGGGCCGACCTATGTCATCAAAAAGGGCGATGTGCTGGTGGTAATGGGCACCGATAAAGATGTGCACAAGGTGGGCGCACTGTGATAAGAATAACCTCACGGGACAATGCGGCAGTCAAAGCGGTACATGAGCTGGCGACAAATAAAAAGGCACGCAAACAGCAAAATGCCTTTGTTTGTCAAGGTTTTAAGCTTCTCAATGAGGCGGTTTCCGCCAATCTGCAAATGCTTCAGATTTTTTGCCATGAGAGTGCGGCAGATCGACTGCCAAGCGGTTTAGGCGGAGAGATTTATCTGACCAATACAAGTGTACTCGAAAAAATCAGTGATGTTAAAACACCGCAAGATGTGGTGTTCACATGCCAAATACCGCCCGAGAGAGAAATGAAGGGCAGTAGGTTTTTGGCGCTCGAGGATGTCCGTGACCCGGGAAATATGGGCACAATTATACGCACCGCCGAAGCGCTGGCTGTAAGCGGAATATTTCTGCTGGGCGACTGTGCCGAGCTGTGGTCACCCAAGGTGGTGCGCTCTGCGGCAGGCTCGCTGTTTCGCCTTCCGGTGGTGCAAACCGAGATACAAAAACTAAAGCAAGATTTAAAAACCATACCGCTGTACGCCACAGGCTTGACCGCCGATGCGATGCCTATACAAAGCATACAGGGCAAAGATTGTTGCGTAATAATCGGAAACGAGGCTCACGGGGTGAGCAAGCAAACATTTGACCTAAGTGATGGCGTAATTACCATACCTATATCGGGCGCGGAATCGCTAAATGCGGCGATTGCGGCGGCAATTACCATGTGGGAACTTGTCAGATGAGGAGGGCAAAATGCCGGACAAAGTGCAATATGAAATAGCAAAACCCTCCGATTTTGATGAACTGCTCGATTTTTTAAATTTTGTTTTCAGCTATTCGGCACGACCGCATGAGTTTAAAAAACGCCTGCCCAAGCTGTACGGCGAAAATAAAATGGACGAGCAAACCCATTTTGTGGCGAAAAAGGACGGCAAAATAATTGCCGCCGTTTTGATCTGCAAAACCGAGCAAAAGGTAGGAAACACCGTGCTCAAAGTAGGGGGAGTCGGCTCGGTATCGGCTCACCCTTACCACAGAAAAAATGGACATATGACCGCTTTGATGGACATGGCGACCGCCGAAATACGGCGCACCTGCGATTTCGGAGTTCTCGGCGGACAGCGTCAACGATATGCCCATTTCGGCTTTCAACCCTCCGGCTGGGAGGCTGAGTTTACACTCACAACGGCAAATATCCGCAAAGCATATAGTGAGGTAGACACCCACGGATATTGTTTTCAAAGACTGCACAGCTGTGATTTAGACCTTATAAGCGCCTGTCATAAATTGCAAAGCATCCAAGATTTAACGGCAATCAGGCCGCCCGAGCACTTTTTTGACATAATGTCAAGCTGGGAGAATGAGCTATATGCCATAACCTACGATGGCGATTTTATCGGATACACCTGCGTAAGCGACCAAGATGTGTTCGAACTGGTGCTAAATAACGATGCTCACATAAAGCCGGTACTAAAAGCCCTGTCGGAAGAAATAATCGGCAAAAAATGCGCTTTTCTGCTGGATATGTACTCAAAATCGCTGACAGATGAACTAAGCGCAATTTGCGAGCAGTACAGTCTGCGCACTTGCAATAAATTTCTCATCACAAACTTTAAAAAGGTAATCTGCGCACACCTATCGCTGAAAACACAAAAACAAAGTTTAAATGACGGCGATTTATTGCTTAAAATAGATAATGAAACAATTGAAATATCGGTGAAAAACGGGCAAGTAACGGTATCGGGCACCGACAACCCCCCGCAAGTCACTTTAACGGCCGCACAAGCAACGAGCGGTCTGTTTACCCCGATGTACAGTCAAACGCTACAGCAAAACCTGCCCGATTTCGCAAAATCATGGTTTCCGCTGGGACTGTTTATACATGTTCCCGACGGATGTTAAAAGGAGGCGTGCTCATGCAACAAATATCATTAAAACATCTGATATGGATGGTTGAAACGGCACGCCTTTCGCCGATAACCTGCGCCACTTTGATAGACAGATTGGGCGATGCAAAACAGGTGTATCACTCGGACGTAAAACACCTTGAAACCTTATGCAAACTGACCCCGAGCGAGAAAAACGGCATCTCCAAAAATCGCTCTTTAGACTTGGCAGAACGCATACTCTCTGAGTGTAAACGGCAAAATATTGAAATAATGACACTTTACGATGCAGGCTACCCTGCAAGACTGCGCAATATATTCGATCCGCCGGTCGTGCTTTATGTCAAAGGCAAACTGCCCGATTTCGGCATAATCCCGGCGTTCGCCATAGTCGGACAGCGCAAGGCGACTCCATACGGAACTACGGTGACAGAGCGCATTGCATATGAGCTCAGTGCCTCCGGCATGTGCGTTGTGTCAGGCATGGCAGAGGGTATAGATTCGGCGGCGCACAAAGGCGCCCTCAAAGGAAGAACGCCGACGGTAGCGGTGTTCGGAACGGCGATAGATATTTGCTACCCGACCTTTAACGCAGGACTGCTGCGTGATATCTTGGCAAGCGGTGCCGCAATAAGCGAATATCCACCGGGTGCGGTGACTGTCGGCAGAGCAACCTTTCCAATGCGAAATAGAATTATATCGGGGCTGTCGCTCGGCGTAATGGTCGCCGAAGCCCGTGAAAAAAGCGGATCGCTGATAACGGCGCAACTTGCCCTTGACCAAGGGCGTGATGTTTTCGCAATACCCGGCTCGATTGCCACCGAAACCAGCGCAGGCGCAAATGACCTTATTTCACGAGGCGCAAAGCTTGTGAGAAATGCCGCTGACATATTGGACGAGTATCGGGGAATATATGAATTTGAGCATATGCACCCGAGCGCGCCACCAAAAGCAGAGAAAAGCACAGAAAAAGTCGAAAGCAAGCCCAAAACTCTTGAGGCGGTGTACGGCACGGGCGAAAGCGATATAATATTAAATGCACTCGGCGAGCAAACCCTCAGTTTGGCACAAATTATGGAGAAAACAGGACTGACACAAGCGGAAATAATGTCAAAACTGACCGTTTTAGAGCTGACAGGAAAAATAAGACAGCTCCCGGGCAAGCTTTTTAAGGCAAATTAATTACTACTATTTTTAAAATACCCACCCACTGTAGGGGCGGTCATTGGCCGCCCGAAAACCCGGCATTTGCCGGTATATTGTAGGGGCGACCTTTGGTCGTCTGCCGTCCCTGTAGGGGCGGTCATTGGCCGTCCATCGCTTACACCCCGCACCCGCACCATTTAAAATAATAAATGCAATCACATAATTCGGAGGCAAAATAATGGCAA
>CAYJAS010000116.1:0-5573 GCA_964367895.1 uncultured Oscillospiraceae bacterium
TTTTTATATTGTATAAGGCGTCGGTGGGGGATAATGGGGTATCTTGGGTGTGTAGGGTCACGGCTTGCCGTGACCGCAGATGCTCCACAATTCACGGACAACCAACGGTCGACCTCTACAAAGTGTTTGCAAAATCGGCTATCGCCTGCGCTTTTTGCTGTGCCTGCTGTGCATCGACCCCGACGCACAAGGCGTATATCTTAATCTTGGGCTCGGTTCCCGACGGTCGCACAATCATTTTACAGCCGCCTTCAAGGTCAAACCGCAGGACATCGGAGCCGCTCAGCTCGCCCGTGCCTTCCATATAATCGTGCACCGCTTGCACCGTCATACCGCCGATTTGCTCGGGCGGATTTGTGCGCAAACGCTGCATTATCAGCTGTATCTTTTGGGCTCCGTCAGAGCCCGGCAAAACGAGATTTACCGTTCGCTCGGCGTGGTATCCGCATTTTTGCCACAGCCCTTCAAGCGCCTTGTTGATGTCCGAGCCTGCTTTGTGATGCTGTGCTCCCATCTGGGCCAGCATGAGTGCTCCGACCACACCGTCTTTGTCACGGCAATGGTCGCCTATCATGTACCCAAAAGATTCCTCATATGCCATCAAAAAGCTGTACTCACCCTGCGCTTTTAGGGCATCTGCCTTTTCGGCCATAAACTTAAAGCCGGTAAAGGTTTCAAAACAGCTTGCGCCGTGCATTTGCGCCACTTTTTCGGCCAAATCGGTGGTGACAATGGTCTTTATCACCGCCGGATTTTCGGGCATTTCGCCCCGCTCTGTAAGCGAGGTCAGCAGAAAATCTATCAGCAATGCCCCGGTGGCATTTCCCGAAACCTGCTCCCAATTTCCCTCTCTATTTGGCAGGGCTATGCCTACTCGGTCGCCGTCACCGTCGGTCGCAATGACCATGTGCGCGCCGTGCTTTTGGGCAAGCTCGATTGCAAGCTTTAGTGCCTCTTTATCCTCCGGATTTGCGCTTTTAACCGTGCTGAAATCACCGTCGGGCTCAAATTGCTGAGCGACCGTCATGACATTTTTAAAGCCTGCGTCTTTTAGCACCTGCATGACCGCTTTTCCGCCGACACCGTGCAGTGCCGAGTAGACTATTTTAAAATCCTCGGGAGGCGGTGGGCATTTGGGCAGACTTTTGAAAAGAGCCTCGTAATATAAAAAATCCTCGCTCTCAGGCATGTATGCTATCGCCCCTTGCGCCAAATAATGCTCAAAATCGTGCTCGGTACGGGGCGCAATCTCGGGCAAGCGACTGTAGTGCTCGGCTATCTCATCGGCCTGCTCGTCGGGAATCTGTGCGCCATTTTGACCGTAAAATTTTATGCCGTTGTACTGCGGAGGATTGTGGCTGGCCGTTATGTTAATTCCACCGCTTGCACGGTGGTGCAATATGGCAAAGGAAAGCTGTGGAGTCGGGCGAGGTGCGCTGAACATCAGAACAGAAATGCCGTTTGATGCAAAAACACATGCCGCCTGTTGTGCAAAATCCTGCGAATCTCGGCGACCGTCATAGCAAATGCATATTTTTTTACCGCCATGACTGCCCAGCTGTGCGGCAAATCCGGCGCACACACGGCGCACGGCATATTCATTCATGCGGTTTGAGCCCATGCCGACAATACCCCTTATACCGGCCGTTCCGAAATCAAGCTCGGTGTAAAAAGCGTCCTCAATTTGCTCATCGGTCAGCATTTTCAGTTGGTCTCGATGATGTTCCGAAAGAGCACAATCGCTTATCCAGCGGTCATATTGCTGTTTGCAATGTTGATTCATGAGCATTTCCTCCGTAAGGTAACGGCATCGTAGGGAACGGTCTTGACCGTTCCGTTTTGCGGAGCGACGAGGGCGTCGCTCCCTACGCCGTGATTTCAAAATCGTGCGAACACGGACGACCGAAGGTCGCCCCTACGGGCATTGTTTCAAAAATGTGGAAACGGCGGGCGACCAATGAACCGCCCCTATCCCTCATTATAGCACTATTTTCCCCGAAGGGCAAAAACTTTCGATTTACACAGAGCGATTATTGCTATATAATTGTATTAATAAACGCTAAACCCCACTTTTTAACATAAAAATTGCCGTGCAAACCATAATTTACACGGCGTGAAAGGGAGATATTATGAAAATTTCCGAAGTAGCAAGCATTTTGGAGGCAACGGTAGTTTGCGGTGAGCATTTGCTCGACGAGCAGGTCGAAACGGCGAGCGCTTCCGACCTTATGAGCGATGTTTTGGCCTTTTCAAACGGACATGGTCTGCTGGTCACAGGACTTGTCAATCCGCAGACAATTCGCACCGCCGAAATGATGGACATTGTGTGCATCATCTTTGCCCGTGGCAAAGTTCCGACCGAGGACATGTGCAAGATGGCAAATGAGCGCGATATGGTGCTTTTGACCGTCGCAGGTGGCATGTTTAAAACCTGCGGACTGCTTCACGCCGCCGGCATGAGGGAGGCCTTTGCAAATGACTGATGCCATTAAGCTTACCTACAATGTTGACGGTGACGATTACGCCGCCGCAGGTACCGCCTCAAGCGATGTCAAGCGAACTTTGAAAAAGCTGGGCTATGATCAAGCGGCCATTAAACGGGTCGCCATTTGCATGTATGAGGGCGAGATAAACATGGTCATTCATGCAGACGGCGGAACGGCCGAGGTTTTAGTCTATCCCGACCGTGTTGAAATTACTTTGAGTGACAGGGGTCCGGGCATAAAGGACATCTCCCTTGCAATGCAGGAGGGGTATTCAACCGCCGATGCGGCTGCCAGAAATCTCGGTTTTGGCGCCGGAATGGGTCTGCCAAATATGAAAAGGTATTCCGATGACATGCGCCTTGAAACAACGGTCGGAGTCGGAACAACGGTATATATGACGGTGAAAATAGCTTAGCACCGCTTTCGGAGGATCAAAATGAAAAGAACCAATTTGCTTCATTCGGTTGTGCTCGACGTTGAAAAATGTAAGGGATGTACAACCTGTATAAAAGTTTGCCCGACAGAGGCGATAAGGGTGCGTGCCGGAAAGGCAACTATTTTGAAGGAACGATGTATAGATTGCGGTCTGTGCATTAAAACATGTCCACACAGGGCAAAACTTGCCGTCTGTGACTCTTTTTCCGACCTTGAACGCTTTGAGTACAATGTCGCTTTGCCGGCGCCCAGCCTTTACGGGCAATTCAACAATCTCGATGATATCGGTTTTGTGCTGACAGGTCTGCTTCACATCGGTTTTGACGAGGTTTTTGAAGTGTCTGCCGCCGCAGAGCTTATCAGCGATTTGTCAAGAACGCTGTTTAAGGAAAGCGGTAAAACCGCTGTGCCTGCCATTTCCTCTGCATGTCCGGCATGTCTGCGGCTTATCAAAAACAGGTTTCCACAGCTTGTGGAGCATGTCATGCCCCACGCCGCTCCGGTGGAGCTTGCCGCCATTTTGGCGAGGAATAATGCCGTGATGAAGACCGGCATCGCCCCTGAGAAAATCGGCGTGTTTTTCATCACCCCATGTCCCGCAAAGGCGACCGCCGTTTACTCTCCGCAGGGGCTTAAATCCCAGGTGATGGACGGCGCCCTCTCGATGACCGAGGTTTACAAGCGCCTTGTGCCGGTAATGAACAAGCTCAGTCAGCCCGAACTTGTCCCCTCCTCGGGGCTGATGGGCATAGGCTGGGCGGTTTCGGGCGGTGAGGGTACCGCTCTGCTCGACAGGCAATATTTAGCGGTTGACGGCATTGAAAATGTCATAAAAATCCTTGAAGATTTGGAAGATGAAAAGCTCCCCCACCTCGATTTTATCGAGGTCAACGCATGTACACAGGGCTGTGTCGGCGGATGTCTTGCGATAGAAAACCCGTATGTCGCAAAGACACGCATACGCCGTCTTATGAAATATCTGCCTGTTTCAAAGAACAAATCGGTGTCTGTAGAGGGTATCCGTGACGGCATTGAATGGGGCGCACCGCTTGAACTCAATGACATCTTCCGCCTTGACAACGACATGGGCAAGGCTATGGAAAAGATGAACGAAATAAACAGAATTATCGAGGAACTGCCCGGACTTGACTGCGGTTCTTGCGGTGCTCCGTCATGTAGGGCGCTCGCGGAGGATGTTGTGCTCGGTCTTGGCAAGGAGGACGATTGCATTTTCCGCCTGCGTGAGCGCATGCAGTATTATGACGAGCTGATAAACGCCGACGATTATCTGCCTGCGCCCTTTAGAAAAAGTAATAAAGACGATGTAGCAAAGGAGGAAATTATATGACAGCCGATAAGCTTATTGAAAAATTATCGCTAACTATCTTCGCGGAGGGCGAGCAAACCGATTTGAGCGGATGCTATATCGGCGATTTGCTCAGCCGTGTCATCAGCCGTGCCGCTTCGGGCGGAGTTTGGGTGACCATAATGAACAATCTAAACGTTCCTGCCGTCGCTTTGCTGGCTGATGTGCCGTGCATTTTGCTGGCCGAGGGGGTACAGCCGATGGAGGGGGTTGCCCAAAAATGCGCCGACGAGGGCATTTGGATGCTGGGCAGTGACCGCTCGGCATATGAGCTTGCACTTGCGCTAAGCGAGGAGGGTATTTGACATGATCACTTCAAATATAGCCTTTTATCCCTGCCTTGACCTTGAACAGACCAAGAACTTTTACAGCGATATTGTCGGTCTGAAACTGGTTTTTGAAAACCACGCTTCGGCGATTTTCTCCTGTGGTAAGGGGCATTTTGGCTTTGTCGATTACGGCGATGGATCGGCCGCCACCGGCCGACTTTGCCTTTCACTCAATTGTGACAGTGAGCACACCGTTTACGAGCATTATAAACGTGTTTCGGCGCTTGGCGCCGTCACTTTGGGCGAGCCGAGCGATCACCCGACCCACCCGGTTTACTCCTTTTTCATGCCCGACCCAAACGGTTATCTCGTGGAGTTTCAAAAGCTGAAAAATCTCTGCATTTAGGGGGCGTTTTACATGGAAATATCGCCTGTTGCGATTATCCGCAACGACCTGACAGGCAAGTTTGGCATACCTCGGCAAAGCGGTATTGTCGGGGAGATTAAGTCTAAAATTATCTTTGAGCCACCTTTTAGAGACCCCTCGGCTGTGCGAGGGCTGGAGGAGTTTTCCCATCTTTGGCTGCTGTGGCATTTTTCGCAAAACAAAGATGTGCCCCTTTCGCTGACCGTCCGCCCGCCACGGCTTGGTGGCAATGTCCGCATGGGGGTTTTTGCCACACGTTCGCCATATCGCCCCAATCCGATCGGCCTTTCGCCTGTCAAGCTTGAAAAAATTGAGTATGACGGCACATTTGGCCCGATTTTGCATGTTTTAGGCGCCGATTTGATGGACAACACCCCGATTTTGGACATTAAGCCCTATATTCCGTATAGCGACAGCATTTTAGATGCCGTCGGCGGATTTGCAAGCAGTGCGCCCGAGCCAAGTCTCACCGTGCATTTTGAGCCGAGCGCAAGCGAGGTGCTGTCGCCCGAGGCAAAGCAGCAGTTGAGCGGTATTTTGCAGTTTGACCCACGGCCGAGGTATCAAGACGACCCCGAGCGTGTGTACGG
>CAYJAS010000117.1:0-5560 GCA_964367895.1 uncultured Oscillospiraceae bacterium
CAACCCAAAGCCTCTCGTGGCAGACCTAAAAAGATAGTCGTAGAGGAGCCCGAAGCTGTCGAGCAACCCAAAGCCTCTCGTGGCAGACCTAAGAAAAGCGAAGTCGAAAAAGACGTCCTTTTCAGTAAAATCTTGCCCGCACTCAATGAAAACCCCTTCTCCACCGTGTATGATGGTGTAAAACCGACCTTTGAGCTTGAAACACAGCTGAGTGAGGATTCACTTTCCGCTCTGCGCAACAAGCTTTTCGCTCGCTCATCGGATGGTTCTGCTTCAACATACTCGACCATCAATGTCATGGAAAACCTTGTGCTTCAGTACCTCGACCAGGTTATAAGCCGATTTAACACCTGTAGATGTGACCGGTGCAGATGCGACATTGCCGCATATGCCCTCAATCACTTGCCGCCGAAATACATTGTTACCGACCCGACCAGGATGGCGCAAGTTGAGGAGGAGATAACCATAAAATTGGTTATGGACGCCCTTGTCAACGCTGTTATAATTGTGCGGGCAAAACCAAGACATTAAAAATAATAAATACAAACCAAGGTGGCAACAAAATATGTTGCCACCTTTCAGCATGCCAAAAAAATATTTTTGACAGCTGAAAATTAAAAAAGCCTACCGCAAATAAATTGCGGTGACTTTGAAAATCGAGCAAATGCTCAATTTTACGGCCTTCCTCGAAGGCCGCCGACACCGTGTGTCGGTCAGACAATCTCAAAACCAAAGGTTTTTCTACAGTCTGCAAGGTGGCAACAAAATATGTTGCCACCTTTTTAATTTACTTGTCGAATTGCTTTACTTTTTTGTTTTAAATATGTTATAATAAAAAAGTATACATAATGAACACTTGTACAAACACTCTCTAAGTTAAATTACAATTTGAAGGGGCTATTTGATGGATCAAAACACATTGAGTTATATAAATTTATTTGGCATTTTGGGCGCTCTGCCTCATCTGTGCCGCATTGTACCCGAGGCAAAGCAGTTTTTGCCAAACTCCCCCGTTTCTGTCGGATTTGCCGTTTCGGGCGGTGCATCGGCAACTTTGACATTTTCACCGCAAGGGTGCGCCATCAGCGAAGGAACAGCCGGTTGCATGATCAAGCTCCCCTTTTCCACACCTGAAAAGCTAAACGCCGTTGTCGACGGGAAAGCGACACCTATCCCCTCCAAGGGCTTTACAAAAATCGGTTTTTTGACAAAAAACTTCACCGCTCTCACCAATCTTCTGACAAAATATCTGCGCTGTAGTGAGGACGACTTGTCAGACCCGATTTTCAAGGCACGCAGTACCGAAATTATGCTTCATGTTGTCGGCGAAGCGCTATCCCAAATTGGAAATCACGACAAAGTCGGGCAGATTTCCGCTTCCAAAATACCCGATGGATTGATTTCACTCGCTATAAAAAACGGCCCTTCGGTAGGTATTTCTGCCAAATCCGGGGTGCTCAAAACCATGCATGAACCGCCTACCGACTTCACCTCGCAGATGGAGTTTTGCTCAATTGACCTTGCCCGTGATTTGTTTGACGGCAAGGCGGCGTCGCTGTCCTGCATCGGCAGAGGGGAAATCAGCATGGTGGGCATGATTTCGCAACTCGACAATGTCAATCGCATTCTCGACCGAGTTGCGATTTATATCGGTTAAACAGGAGATTTTATGAACAATTTATATACTTATGAGCGCAGTCGTGCGGCATTTGAACGTGCCGAGCGTGTAATACCGGCCGGTGTGTACGGCCATCTTGGCCCTGCAGAGGGCTGTTTTATCCCGGTTGATGCCTTCCCTTTTTTCTCATCTAAAGCGCAAGGCGCATATTTTTGGGATGTTGACGGCAATCGGTTTATCGACTATATGTGTGCTTACGGGCCAAACATCTTGGGATATAATGACCCCGATGTCGATGCCGCCGCCGCACAACAGCGCAAGTTGGGCGATTGCATAACCTCCCCCGGCACCGCTATGATAGATTTCGCCGAACTTTTGGTCGACACCGTGCAATCGGCCGATTGGGCAATGTTTGCAAAAAACGGTAATGATGCAACTTCTGCGGCAATAATGACCGCAAGACATCATACAAAGCGCAAAAAAGTAATATTTTTCAAGGGATATTACCATGGCGTAACTCCTTGGAGCCGAAATGCCGATTATCCCGGGGTAATTCCCGAAGATGTCGCCCACAATATCTATCTTCCTTGGAATGATTTAGACGCAGTCGCCGATACTTTCAAAAAGCATGAAGGACAAATTGCCGCCGTTATCAGCCAACCTTATATGCATGGCAATTTCGCCGACAACACCTTGCCTGCTGAAGGATTTTGGCAGGGAGTGCGGAAATTGTGCGATGACAATCAGTCGGTTTTGATTTTGGACGATGTGCGTGCCGGCTTCAGGCTCGACTTAGGTGGAAGCGACAAATATTTCGGCTTTTCTGCAGACCTAATTTGCTTTTGCAAGGCGCTTGCAAACGGATATAATGTGTCTGCCCTGTGCGGAAAGAACTTTTTGAAAAATGCCGTTGCAGGCCTTGGCATCACCGGAAGCTATTGGCTGTCGGCCGTTCCTCTGGCCGCCGGTGTTGCTTGTTTAAACAAAATGAAACAGATAAACCTCCCGGAACTGCTTAGGAGTAAAGGCGAGCGCCTTGTCGACGGTCTTGCGCAAGCGGCCACTGCAAACGGCTTTGATTTGCGTGTGTCCGGCCCTCCTGCCCTCTTTTATCTGCGACTTGCAGACGACCCAACCCTCATGCTTCACCAGCGATTTATCGCGCAATGCGTCAAGCGAGGTGTGTTTTTAACAAATCACCACAACCATTTTCTCAATGCCGCTCTGAGCGATGAAGATATAGATTTTACCGTAGCGGTTGCAGACCAAGCTTTTAAAGCTATTAAGTGATTTTTAGGAGGCTAAATCATGGACGAAATTTTAGTTGTTGACGACAGCAAAATGAACCAGCTGGTTCTTAAAAACATTCTCCAGGAAGAATATAATGTCGTTTGCGCAAGCAGCGGTAGAGAGATGTTTCAGTTACTCGAGCAGATCAGCCCAAAACTGATTTTGCTTGATGTAATCATGCCCGAGCTCGATGGTTTTGAAATAATTCAAAAACTCAAGGCGAGCGAACAATATTGCAAAATCCCTGTCATTTTCATCACCGGCCTTGACGACTCGGCCAGCGAAGAAAAGGGTTTTATGCTGGGCGCTATCGATTATATAACAAAGCCCTTTAAAGAAAATGTCGTCCGTGCAAGGGTGCGCTCTTATGTCCAGCTTTACGATTTTATCCGTCAAACCGAAATGATGGGGCAAAATGACGGACTAACCGGTCTTTACAACAAGAAAATGACCGAAATGCAAATAAAAAAGCAACTTTCCGCTGACCCACCGCTAAAAAGCGGCGCACTTATGATAATAGACATCGACAATTTCAAGTCAATAAATGACACCTTTGGGCATATTTACGGTGACGCCGTAATCACTCAAATGGGCAGTGCTTTGCGTGTAATTTTCCAGAAGAGCGACATACTCGGTCGTGTCGGCGGAGATGAGTTCTTTGTCTTTTTACGCAATTACAATGACCATGCCATTTTGATAGAGCTTGCCGAGCGTCTGTGCGAAAACTTTAGAAAAACTTATGAGCAAAACGGAATAACTGTTTCGGTTTCGGCAAGTGTCGGTATCGCAACCATAGAGGACAGCAAAAACTTTGAAGAGCTTTATACCTTTGCTGATCTTGCCCTATATTCGACCAAAGCCCGTGGCAAAAACGGGTATACTCTTTATGACCCCAGCCAACAGGCCGAGACTTATAAGTCAACTCGCACCGAAATCGAAAGCATGGTTATCACCTCAAATGATCCGATCGACAGCATAAAAGAGCTCAAAAACAGCTTAATCGACCATGCCTTTGATGTAAGCGGTGAAATTGAGCTTACCCAGACCACACTTAAATCCATATTACAAATGATTTGTGGGCAGTTTTCCTTCCGGTCAGGCAATATTACGAAATTTGGTTACGATGATGGAGTTTCACGTTGCAATTTCAATTGGGCAACTTCAGATCCTTCTGCATCAATTTATGTAAAGGATATTGACTTTACACATCTTGCAGAACTTTATTTGCGCTCTGAGGAGAGTAATCTGCTCATTATTACTAAAAATGACCCACTTTGCACCTACTTCCCCGAGCTTTGTGGTGAGCATGCCTCATGCGTTTTTGCTATAAAAAACAAAAGTGTGCTACTCGGATATATCGCCTTTGAGCTGGAGCCTGATACCACCTCGCTCAGTGCGGTTACTATAAACAATATTACCGATATTTGCCAACAAATCACACCGGTAATCATCAATCAACTTATGCTCGAAGGTGTTGTCGGTTCCAAGAAAAACCTCAAAACTCTAATTGACAGCTTTGATACCCCCATCTATGTCGCCCGCCCCGAGGTTTACAAACCTCTGTTTGAAAATGAAGCCTCTAAAAATGCCAACATCACTTATCACGGCAAGGCTTGCTACAAAAAAACAGTTGACGGCTCGGCCGCTTGCCCCAATTGCCCAATGATTGCTGCCGAACAAAACGGCGGATTTTACGAGGATGACAAGCATCTGTGCAAACGCATCACTTGGTCGGGCGACATCGCCGCTTATGCGATTACCGTTAAAGGATAAAGCTTTTCTCTTTACTAATCGGAGGTATTTATGCCTTATATTGCACGCCCACTAAAGATATCCGATCGTGCCGCCGCCATAGAGGTAGAATGCTCAGCAATGCCGAACCTTCGCTATATTGACGAGGTTTGGGATTTGTTTACCAAGCAGACCGTCGGTCATCTTTGGGGAATTTTTGACGAACATAAGCTACTTGCCATCGGCAAACTGACCGTACTTTACGGTGGATTTGGTTGGATTGAAACACTGCGTGTGCTTGAGGAGCATCAGGGCAAAGGTTGTGGAAAGCGCCTGTACGAGGTCATACTCGAACAGGCAAAACAGCTGTCACTGACTGCTGTCGGCATGTATACCGGTTATACCAACGAGCAAAGCAGCGGGCTTGCTCGCCTGTTTGGACTTCAGCAAACTGCCCATTATAAGGGCGTATTTTGCGATGTTGTTCCCGCTTCCCTTCCCCCCGGTTTTTTTCGTCTTACCGGTGAGCAGAGCGAAAAAATACTCGCACCACATTACCAAACCATGCCATACGCCGTGCTCAACCGCACCTTTTACCCGATGAAGCCCGGCATGGGCAAGCATTTCGGCGAAAATGGCTGGGTATGGGGTGATGACAATGGTCAATTTTTGGTCATTGGAGCACGTTTTCAGCAGGACAAGGCGCTGCATATTCCCTTTTACCACGGCGATACAAGCACTATGCTAAGCTTGGCACATGGCATCGCCGCACAAACTCAAAGTGAGACCTTGCGTGTAATGATGCCTTATCATGCCGATTTGCCTTCCCTTTTCCCCGGTTTTGCCCCCAAACCTTATGATGTAATTACAATGTGGAGTGAATTAGCGTGAAAATCACGCTAATCCTATAATAAAATTACA
>CAYJAS010000118.1:0-5543 GCA_964367895.1 uncultured Oscillospiraceae bacterium
CCCGACACCGTGTGTCGGTCAGACAATCTCAAAACCGAAGGTTTTTCGACAGTCTAAAAGAAGCTGTCACAAAGTGACAGCTTCTTTTTCATTGATATTGGTATCTTGTTTTATACTATTATACGACGCCTTGAGCCATCATAGCTTCAGCGACCTTCATGAAGCCTGCGATGTTTGCGCCTGCGACCAAGTTATAGCCCATGCCACACTCTTCAGCAGCTTTGACAGAAGCGCTGTGAATGTTTTTCATGATGGTGACAAGTCTGCTGTCAACATCTTCCTCAGACCATGCAAGACGGCCGGAGTTTTGGCTCATTTCAAGACCGGAAACGGCAACACCGCCGGCATTTGCAGCCTTAGACGGGCCGACGACAAGGCCTTTGTCCATCAGGAAGAACAGTGCATCATTGGTGGTGGGCATGTTGGCAACTTCGACATAGTATTTTGTGCCGTTTGCCAGGATTTGCTCTGCTTCCTTCATGGTGACTTCGTTCTGATATGCGCAAGGCATGCAGATATCAGCTTTTACGCCCCAGGGTTTTTCGCCGGGGAAGAACTTAACGCCAAACTTGTCGGCATAGTCTTGCACCTTGTTGCGACCTGAGTTACGCATGTCAAGCAGATAATCAATCTTCTCGTCGGTGGTGACACCGTCGGGATCGTAGACATAACCGTCCGGGCCGGCGAGGGTGACGACTTTTGCGCCAAGTTGAGCAGCTTTTTTCGCTACGCCCCATGATACATTACCAAAGCCCGAGATTGCAAGGGTTTTGCCCTTGATGCTGTCGCCCTTATGTGCGAGAATTTCGCAGAGATAGTATACAGCGCCGTAGCCGGTTGCTTCGGGGCGGATAAGGCTTCCGCCGTAGCTGAGGCCCTTACCGGTGAGCACGCCGTTTTCAAATGCACCGCGAATTCTCTTGTATTGTCCAAACAGGTAGCCGATTTCACGACCGCCAACACCGATATCACCGGCGGGAACGTCTGTATCCGGGCCGATGTGACGTTGAAGCTCTGTCATGAAAGCTTGGCAGAAGCGCATGATTTCGCCATCGGATTTTCCGTTGGGATCGAAATCAGAGCCGCCCTTACCGCCGCCCATGGGCAGGCTTGTAAGGCTGTTTTTAAAGGTTTGCTCAAAACCGAGGAATTTCATAACCGACAGGTTAACGTGGGAAGCAAAGCGAAGTCCGCCTTTGTAGGGGCCGATTGCGCTGTTGAATTGTACACGATAGCCACGGTTGACCTGAACTTGGTCGTTGTCATCAACCCATGAAACACGGAACTCAATGACCCTTTCAGGCTCTGTCATACGCTCAAGCAGGCCTGCTTTTTTGTACTGGGGATTTTGCTCGACTACCTTCTCAAGGGAGTGCAAAACTTCCTCCACCGTCTGGAGAAACTCGGGTTCGTGTGCGTCGCGTTTTTTGACTTTTTCGATTACCTCGTTGATGTAAGCGCTCATTTGAAACTACCTCCAAAAAAATATTGTTTTTAGGAAAATCGGGCGCGTGCCTGCGGATATGCATTTTTTGCTTCATGTAAAAGCGAAAAAATTCAGACAAAACAGAAGATTTCAGCAAAGAAAACTGTGTTTTGCACAATATGCCGTAAAAAATAAGGCATATTTGCACTATCCGCAAATAATTTTATATTTAATTTAGTAAAAAGTCAAGAAAATTAATGTGGAAATTATGTTAAAAAAAGCAGTAAAAGCAGTTGTTTTTAATGCATATTTCACAACGCCCAAATACATTTTGCTTAAAGGGTAAAAAGACAAAAAAGTTTAGGGAAATATTAAAGAAATATGTATTTTTTTAAGTGATTAGGCCGAAAAAATAAAGATTGCGAAAGTTATAAATAATACTTGACTGTAACCCTGTTATGATGTTATAATAACTGAGCGTGAAAACGGCGCCATAGCCAAGCGGTAAGGCACGAGTCTGCAAAACTCTGATTCCCCGGTTCGATTCCGGGTGGCGCCTCCAAAAAAATCCTTCTATCTCGATAGAAGGATTTTTGTTTATAGCTAATAATTTAAGCAGTGCATTATTAAAAATATTTTAAAGGGGAGAGTTGATATGAGAAAACCGATAATAGAGGCTTGTGTTGACAGCTTTGACAGCGCCATGATTGCCTTTCAAAACGGTGCAGATAGGATAGAACTGTGTGCAAACCTCATAATCGGCGGGACAACTCCATCTCCGATTACCGTCAAACAGATAAAAGCGCAAACAGATGCCAAAGTAAATGTGTTGATACGCCCTCGGTTTGGAGATTTTTTGTACTCACAGAGTGAGATGCATTTAATGTGTGAGGAGATTAAACAGTTTAAAAGCCTCGGAGTAAACGGAGTTGTAATCGGTGTGCTAACGCCGGAGGGCGAACTGGATATTGACGCTATGAGCAGGCTGATAGCTTGCGCCGACGGTATCAATATCACTTTACATCGTGCCTTTGATATGACCCGTGACCCGCTGAAAAGCATGGAGCAGGCGGTTGAGCTGGGGATAAATACAATACTCACCTCGGGACAACAAAGCGATGCCGTTTGCGGCATGGAGCTACTGAAAGAGCTGTATCGCAAAGCGGACGACAGAATTGAGATAATGGCAGGCGCCGGAGTGAGAAAAGATAATATTCGGAAATTGCATGAGTATACGGGGATTACCAGTTTTCACACCAGCGGCAGAGCGCAAAAAACCGACAGCAAGATGATATACAGGAAGAAAACCGTGTCGATGGGACTTGCCGCAATATCGGAATACGAACGATTTGATTTAGACCGGAGCGAGTTTAAAATGTGCGCCGACATAGTTCATTCATTAAAAGACAGTGAGGGCAAAGCATGAAAAGAGTTTTAGTCGGTGCAATGCACCATGAGTCCAACTCCTTTAATCCGATCACAGCTGGCGAGAATGACTTCAGAGTGATGAGGGGGAGAGAGCTTATTGAAAACATGACCGCCAACGATTCGCTGTCGGGAATAATAGAAACTTTGCTAAAGCAGGGCTATGAGGTGGTGCCGACCGTTTCGTGTAGGGCGGTACCCAACGGCGAGGTTGACGACGATTTTTTCAACAAGATAAAAGGCGAATTGCTGGATATTGCAAGGCGTGAAAATGAAATAAAGCCGATAGATGCTGTCTGTTTGTCACTGCACGGCTCAATGCGGATAAAGGGAACCGGAGAAGCCGAGGGAGTATTACTGCAGGAGCTTAGAGCCATACTGCCCGATATACCGCTTTATTGCTCGCTTGACATGCACGCAACCATGACGGAGAAAATGTTTGAGCATTGCGACGGTTTTGTCGGATATAAATGCGCACCGCACACCGACTGCACCGAAACAGGGCAACATGCGGCCAACATGACGATAATGGCATTGGAAGATGGGCTTAAACCTCACAGTGGGTGGGTTAGAGTGCCCTTTTTAGTGGCGGGTGAGCAATCGGCCACCAATACACAGCCGATGATAGACTTGATAAACCAGCTTAGAGAAACCGAGCAAGAGCAAGGTGTTTTAGCTGCATCATATTTAATGGGATTTCCCTGGTCGGACAATGAGGACAGCTCGGCAGCGGCTTTTGTTGTTGCAGATACTGCGGAAAATGCGAAAGCCCATGCGATAAGGCTTGCCGATGCAATGTGGAGCAGGCTGAGCGATTTCACCTTCCACACCGAAACATATGAGCAGAAAGAGGCGATAGATGTCGCTTTTGAGGCGGTGAAATCGGGTGAAACACCGGTATACCTTTCCGATTCGGGTGACAATCCGACGGCAGGCTCGACGGCCGACTGCACCGACTTTCTAAAACTTCTGCTGCAAGATTCGAGAACCGATGATTTAAAGAGCAACATTATATACGGCGGTATTTACGATCCGATTGCAACGAAGCAGTGCAAGGGAAAAGTAGGGCAGCATCTCACTTTGACTTTCGGGGCGAGATTTGACAGTGCGACTACAAAGCCCATCACCGCAACCGGTACGGTAAAGGCTTATATTGAAAATTGGCCAAAAGATGCCCTTAAAGGAGATTTAGCACTGTTTTCATGCAATGGTGTTGACATAGTGCTGACCGAAAAGCATATAGGCTTTACCACACCGGAGATGTATGCCGACTTGGGACGTGACCCTAAGAAGGCCGATTTGGTGGTGTGTAAGCTGGGATATTTGACGCCAAAGCATGAGGCATTGGCGAAAAGAGCGATTATGGCACTGTCAAAAGGCTCGACAAATGAATTGCTTCAATCATTGCCGTATAAAAAAGTACCACGCCCGATATTTCCCTTGGACACAAAGATCACCTTTAATCCACTTGAGCATTTGTTGTGCAAATGATTCTTTTATAGACAAAGAATAAATAATTAAAACTTGATAATTTGTAAAAAGTTCCAACTAACAAAGTTAATTGGAACTTTTTTACTTTTGCACAAAAAGGCAAAAAACTATTGCAATTGTAGTGCGTTGGGCAATTCTTCTAAATGCCTTGCAATTAATTTGTCTAAAAGAGAGATGGAATTATTACAATACATGCAGTATAATTATTATTGTGTTAAGATTAACAATTAATTTATAAAATGTTAAGTAACACAACACAATTTAAAGGAGATGTAAACATGAACAAAAAGCTAACGGCATTACTGCTCGCAATGATTATGGTTTTCTCGTTACTTGCAGCATGCACACCGGCAGAAGATCCCGAGGATGATGTACCGGTAGATCCCGGCACAACCGAGCCGACAACACCGGACGATCCGGAAGATCCCGATCCCGAGCCGACCGCTACAGAAAAGGTTTATCGTGACGTTTTCTCGTCTGACATTGCAACACTTAACGCACAAAACGATGTTACAACAAATATCCAAGTGCCGCACGACTGGTGCTCTTCGCCCCTTTACCGTTTGGTTCCCACCGAAGATGGTTCAGCCGCTGTCTATGTCGGCGATATCGCTTCGGGCGATCCTTATCTGGTAGACGATGACGGATATGTTTGGCAGATCGACTTGCGTGAAGATGCAACATGGCATAATGGCGATCCGATCAATGCCGATACATTTATCTATACCTACAAGATGTTTCTTGATCCGCTGCTTGTAAATGCAATGGCAAACTTCTTGTACAACAACAGTATTAAGATTTTGAATGCTGAAGAATATTACAAACAAGCTTCCGAAGGCACAGAAGTTGCTTGGGAAGATGTTGGTATCAAGAAAGTTGGCGATTTTTCGCTGCAAATCACAACCACACAGCGTGCAACCGTCAACGATGTTAAGCGTCACTTTGTTGACCGTTCAACTTTCCCTGTGTACGAGCCCTATTATGAAGCAGGCATGAATGCCGATCGTACCGCTACAACATACGGCACCACACTTGACCAATGGATGGGTGCAGGCCCCTACTTCTTTGAAGATTGGCAGTTTGGCGCACAACATGTTTACGTCAAAAACCCCGACCACTGGATGGCAGACTATTTCCACTATGACAGAGTTGAGATCCGTGTCGTTCCCGACGCTAACGCTCAGCTTCAAATGTGGGAAAA
>CAYJAS010000119.1:0-5535 GCA_964367895.1 uncultured Oscillospiraceae bacterium
CACTTTGTCATTATTGCGATTTATATCTGCGTTTTCTATACAATTATTGCTATGCAGAGTAGTTAAAAACAAAGGACTAAGGATAGTGCCAACACTCTCAGCTATATTATTTGCTTGTTATAGTACATGGCTATTTTTAACTTCGCCATCTTGGCATTCTGCTACTTTTATAGACTTAGTCGCACATCATCTTATATTTTTGATTGGTTGTGGAAGTGCATGGCTAATATTTCTTTTAGGTGTAAAAAACAGAAAAACATAGAATAAAATGACCATAACCCCACATAAAAAGAAACCTGCCACTATCATTTCTGATAATGGCAGGTTTTTTTACCGGTAGCCGCCCGTTGGGTGGCTTTATGTTTTATATTTTTAAACTCCCGATTTGGCCTTCTTCTCTGCACGAAGGCGCTCACTGTGGTCAAGAAGTCGCTTTCTCAGACGCAGGTTTTGAGGTGTAACCTCCAGCAGTTCATCGTCTGTCAGATATTCAAGGCATTGCTCCAAGCTGAGTTTTCTCGGCGTTACAAGGCGCTGATTTTCGTCCGAGCCCGAAGCACGCATATTGGTCAGCTGTTTGCGCTTACACACATTTACCGTGACATCTCCGCTTTTGGGGCTTTCGCCGACTATCATTCCCGCATAAACGGCAACACCCGGCCCGATAAACAGCGAGCCACGCTCCTGTGCGTTATACAGTCCGTATGTCACCGACTCACCGCTCTCAAAGGAAACAAGGCTTCCGGTCATGCGGCGTGAAATATCGCCCTTGTAGGGTGCATATCCTTCAAAGATGGAGGCCATAATTCCCTCACCTTTGGTGTCGGTCAAAAACTCACTGCGATATCCGAAAAGTCCCCTTGCCGGCACGAGAAACTCGACTTTCATACGGTCACCCACCGGGTTCATTTCCTGCATTTCACCTCTGCGTGCGCCGATTTTTTCGATAACGGCACCCACGCTGTCGGCAGGCACGTCGACGACAAGTCGCTCTATCGGCTCACAGCGGACACCGTCCTCCTCTTTGTATAGCACTCTGGGCGGAGAAACTTGGAACTCATAACCCTCACGGCGCATGTTTTCCATCAAGATGGACAGTGACATCTCACCCCTGCCTGCAACATTGAAGGAGTCGGCAGAGTCTGTTTCGCTGACACGGAGCGAAACGTCTTTCAGTGTCTCCCTGAACAGGCGATCACGGATTTGGCGTGAGGTTACAAGCTTGCCCTCTCGCCCTGCAAAGGGCGAATTGTTGACGCTGAAGGTCATCTCTATTGTGGGCGCTGAAATCTTTACAAACTCAAGCGGTTCAACGGTATCGGCGGCGCAAATGGTGTCACCTATTGTTATATCGCCCATTCCGCTTATCGCAATGATATTTCCTGCGCTTGCCTCTGTCACCTGCACTTTGCCAAGCCCGTCAAATTGATAGAGCGAAACCGCCCTTGCCTTTTGCGGCGCAGAGTCCTTGTCGTGGAAATTACATACGGCGATATCCTGATTTTGTTGCACCGTGCCACGCTCAATTCTGCCGATGGCAATTCGCCCGACAAAGTCATTGTAATCTATAGAAGACACAAGCATTTGGAAGGGCTTTTCGGTGTCTGCGGCAGGAGCCGGGATATACTCCAGTATTGTTTCAAACAGCGGTACAAGGTCGGTTCCGGCCACCTCGGGCGAATATGATGCCGTGCCGTTTCTGCCCGAGCAGAACAAGGTGGGCGAGTCAAACTGCTCCTCTGTCGCATTGAGTGCCAATAGCAATTCGAGCACCTCATCACACACCTCGAGAATGCGCTCGTCCGGCCTGTCTATTTTGTTGACCACAACTATAACCCTGTGTCCAAGCTCAAGTGCCTTTGACAGGACAAAGCGTGTTTGCGGCATGGGGCCTTCTGCCGCATCGACCAGCAAAATAACCCCGTTTACCATCTTTAGTATGCGTTCAACCTCGCCACCGAAATCGGCGTGCCCCGGTGTGTCAACGATATTTATCTTGACATCTTTGTAATTGATTGCGGTGTTTTTGGCAAGGATTGTTATGCCACGCTCACGCTCAAGGTCGTTTGAGTCCATTGCACGCTCAACGGTCGCTTGATTGTCACGATAGGCACCGCCCTGCTTTAACATTTCATCGACCAGAGTGGTTTTACCGTGGTCAACGTGGGCGATTATCGCCACATTCCTGAGATTTTCTGCTTTCAAAAGTGCTCCTCCGATATATATAATATTATATTTTCTGTTTTGACAATTTTTTATTATAACACATATAATACGATTTGGCAAATGCAGAAATAAATTTTTATCAAAAAAAGCAAAAATACCCCGTTTTTTTGATTTATTTCTATTTACCACCGCCCTCGGTTATGTTATAATTATTGAATATGTTGTATAATTTATAGGAGGTGCAGTAATGCCCAATATTAGAATATTAAGTGCTGAGCAGACAAAATCACTGCTTACGCTCGACAAAGTAATCGCCGCGGTGGGCGGTGTTTATACCGACAAGGCAAAGGGTGAAACCTCTGTCTTTCCGCTGGTTTTTCACGAATTTGAGGAAGGTGTCGCCGACATGGACATAAAATCCGGCCATGTGCGCGGTGCAGGCATCTTCGGGCTTAAGCTTGTGTCTTGGTTTTCGGAAAATGAGTCGAAAAATCTGCCTGCACTGAGTGGCACTGTGTTGGTCTGCGATGACAGCACAGGCCTTCCGCTCGGCATTTTGGACGGCGGATATATCACCGGCATCAGAACAGGTGTTGCAGGGGCGCTGGGCGCAAAATATTTGGCCCGAGAAGATTCTAAGGTGCTTCTTATGGTCGGCGCAGGCCACTCGGCCGCATTTTTGCTTGCCGCCGCCGTAAAAATGCTACCATCACTTGAAAAAGTCATTATACACAGCCCAAGAAATCCCGAAAATGCCCGCAAGCTGATAGACAAACTTCCCGCTTTCATGCAAAGTGAACTTGGCGAGTGTTTTCCCGAGAACATTCAGCTGCTTTGTTCTGAAAACTTGCAAGAGAGTGCGCAAATTGCCGACATAATTTTCACCGCAACACCTTCAAAATCCCCCCTTGTGCAAAGTGCATGGGTCAAGCCGGGCACCCATTTCAGTTGTATCGGCGCAGACATGTCGGGAAAGCAGGAGATTGACGGCGACATAGTTGCACAGGCTCGCCTTTTTGTCGATGATGCTTTGCAGTGCTGTAATGTGGGCGAAATTGAACTGCCGATAAAAAATGGAGTGATATCTCCAAAGCACATAGTCGGCGAACTCGGACATGTTATGAATGAAACCGTTCAAGGCAGACAAAATGCGCAACAAATCACGGTTTTTGATGCGACCGGCACGGCACTTCTTGACTTAGCTGTAGCAAAATATGCACTCGACGGAGCGGCCGAACAAAATGTCGGCACCGTCGTCAAATTATAGGAGGAAAGACCATGAAAATCAAAGATTTTGGCGTTGAAATTTGGATGAACCTGTATGAAAATAATTGCACCTACAACCTTGCGGAAACCTGCGTAAACTCGCTTACCGTGTCCGAAATACTGGAAATATCGGGGCAAAAGGACAGCTTTTATGATAAAATGGGAGCTATGAAACTGACCTACGGCGATATTGAAGGCAGTGATGCACTGCGTGATGCAATATGCTCACTGTATACCTGCCAAAAACGAAGCAATATCGCAGTTACCCACGGCACCATAGGCGCAAATGCGCTGAGCATTATGACTTTGGTCGACAGTGGCGATAAAATCATCTCTGTTCTGCCCACCTATCAACAGCATTATTCCATACCCGAGTCGATAGGCGCCGATGTTCACATTTTACAGCTGCAGCAAAAGAATAATTGGATGCCCGACCTTGACAAACTGCGTGCAATGGCGACAAAGGGCACTAAATTAATCTGCATAAACAATCCAAACAACCCCACCGGTGCGGTTATGGACGAAAACACCTTGCTTGCTATAGTCGATATTGCACGCAAATGCGGTGCATATCTGCTGTGCGACGAGGCATACCGTGGTCTTACCCACGATGCCAAGGCTCCGTTTACCCCCTCTGTTGTCGATCTTTACGAAAAAGGCATCAGCACGGCAGGTATGTCCAAGACATTTTCGGCCGCCGGGCTTCGTTTGGGCTGGATTGCAGGGCCGGTCGATTTTATTGAAAATATAAATCGTCAGCGTGACTACCATGTTATAAGTGTTGGAATGATAAATGATGCCCTCGCCACCCTTATACTGCAAAACAAGGATAAAATTATCGCCCGAAACATGGACATTGTGCTTGGCAACGCCAAAATGCTTGCCGATTGGGTGGCCTCCGAACCGCTTATTTCATACACAGCGCCAAAGGGCGGTACAACGGCATTTTTGAAATATGATATCGACATGCCCTCCAAGGATTTTTGCCTTAAACTTCTTGAGCAGACAGGGGTTTTAGTGCTCCCCGGCTCGGCATTTGATATTGAAGGATATTTCCGCATGGGCTATTGCAACGACCCGAAAATCATACGTGACGGACTTGTCAAATTCTCCGAATTTTTACGCCAATTTTCAAAATAAGGAGTGCTGTTTATGCTGAGTTATAATGATGTAAAAGCGGCCTATGACCGCATCTCCCCATTTGTGCGCAAGACACCGCTGGAGCAGTCCTTTTACCTTGGGGAAGATGGGCGCGAGTATTTTTTCAAGCTTGAAAGCGCACAGCGTGCAAAAAGCTTTAAAATCCGTGGTGCAGTAAATAAAATGCTGTCGCTCACACCGGAGCAAAAGGCGCTTGGCGTTGCAACCATTTCCTCCGGCAACCACGGTAGCTCTGTGAGCTACGCCGCAACTTTGCTTGGAATTGAGCGTGTTGAGGTCATTGTCCCGCTAAACACGCCAAAAAGCAAAATAGAGAAAATTGAATATTTCGGTGGCAAGGCTGTTCTTATGGGAGAGGATTATGATAAGGCGCATGAACTTGGAATGGAGCATATAAAACAGCTCAAGATGACCTATATCGATGCCTATTACGATGACCCCTTTATCTATGCCGGGCAGGGCACGGTGGCCATTGAAATACTCGAGCAAAATCCGCAGATTGACACCATAGTCGTGCCAATCGGTGGTGGCGGCCTTATCACCGGTATTGCAGTCGCCGCAAAGGCTATCAAGCCCGATATACGCATAATCGGTGTGCAAACCGAGGCATGCCCCGCCATGGTAGCCTCCTTTAGAGATAAGGTATTTTATGAGCAATATGAAAGCGCGCCCAGCCTGTGTGACAGTCTTGTAGGCGGTGTCGGCAAGTTGGCATATGAGCTACTACCCAAATATGTAGATGACATAATAACGGTTAGCGAAAGCTCAATTGCGCAGGCAGTTTGCTTTATGGCAAAACAGGAAAAGCAAATTGCAGAAGCCGGCAGTTGCACGACAATTGCGGCAGTAAAAGAGCATCGCAGCCGTGTGGGAGGCAAAAATATTGCCCTTGTAATCAGTGGCGCAAATATAGACGGCGATTTACTCTCCTCCCTTTTGACG
>CAYJAS010000120.1:0-5493 GCA_964367895.1 uncultured Oscillospiraceae bacterium
AAGCGGTCGCCTTTCGGCGACCGCTTTTTTTGTTTTTTGTAAAGCGCATGGTGATGCTTCCATAATTGATTGTAGGGGCGACCTTGGGTCGGCCGCCACCTGTGGTGAAAGATATAGCGTGCATAGATGCCTGATTTCATGCAAATTATGCAAATTGTGGCATTTTGCAGGCTTGTACTCTCGCTTTTGTACATAATGACCATTGACAATTGAATTATATCAATATAACATAAAGGCATAGTACAAGTATGGCTGAAAAAGATTTCACGCCTACTAAAAATTACCGAAGAGGTGCATTATGGAACAAAAGAAAAAACTTGTCATCGGCGTTATAGGCGCAGATGTACACGCAGTCGGCAACAAGATTCTTTACCACGCATTTACCGGAGCCGGGTTTGAGGTTATAAACCTCGGCGTAATGGTATCGCAAGAGGAGTTTATCTCGGCGGCTACCGAGTCGGACGCAGATGCAATTGTTATATCCTCACTTTACGGTCAGGGCGAGCTCGATTGCCGTGGAATGAGAGAAAAATGCAACGAAGCGGGACTCGAAGGAGTACTGCTGTATGTCGG
Source organism: uncultured Oscillospiraceae bacterium (assembly GCA_964367895.1). Classification (GTDB taxonomy): domain Bacteria; phylum Bacillota; class Clostridia; order Oscillospirales; family Butyricicoccaceae; genus CAYJAS01. Next base: position 574 of record CAYJAS010000120.1, read on the forward strand.
CGGAAATATTGTTATAGGAAAGCAACCCTGGGATGAGGTTGAAAAACGCTTCGATGCCATGGGATTTGACCGTTCATTCCCACCCGGAACCGATCCTGAAGTGACCATAGAGGCGCTTAGGAAAGACCTTAAAATAGGCGAATAGTTTATGAAAGCTGTTTTGCTTGTAGATTTCGGCAGTACCTATACAAAGGTCACCGCCGTAGACCTCGACAGCGCACAGCTGCTAGCCACCGCCGCATCATATACTACCGTTCAGACAGATGTCGGGCACGGACTTAATAACGCTCTTAACGTTTTGTTTGAAAAATGCGCAAAGCTCGACTTTGAAGAAACCTATGCCTGTTCCTCGGCCGCAGGCGGATTGCGCATGATGGCAAGCGGATTGGTTCCCGAGCTAACGGCAGAAGCCGCTCGCCAAGCAAGTTTAGGCGCAGGTGCAAAGATAATCAAAACCTATGCTTTTAAGCTAAGTGAGGATGATGCCGATGAAATAGTCGAGCAAAAGCCGGACATTTTTCTGCTGGCCGGTGGCATAGATGGTGGAAACACAGACTGTATAATTCACAACAGTCAAGTGCTTGCCGATATTGAGGGCGATTTCCCGATAATAATTGCAGGCAACAGAAACGCCGTCAGACGCTGCGAAAAAATCCTTGCACACCGTGAGACTCATGTTTGTGACAATGTTATGCCAAAGTTCGGCACACTCAATATAGAGTCCACCCAGAATCAAATCAGAGAGGTTTTTCTGCGCCGTATTGTGCAGGCGAAAGGCCTCACAGAGGCTACCGAGCTGATAAATGGCATCTTGATGCCAACCCCTTCGGCCGTTATGGCAGCTATGGAATTGCTTGCAAAAGGGTGCAAAGGCGAGGAGGGAATTGGCGATATCGTCGGCGTAGATGTCGGCGGAGCTACTACTGATATTTACTCGATAGCCGATGGAACTCCAAAGCATATGAACACGGTGTACAAAGGTCTGCCTGAGCCATATACCAAGCGCACGGTAGAAGGTGACATTGGTATGCGGTACAGCATAAAGGGCATTGTGGCGGCAAGTTCAATTGAGAGAGTGGCGAGCATTTCGGGCATTTCCGAGCAGCGCTGCATAGAGCTTATAGACCAGCTTGCAACACATACCGACAGATTGCCCGACACGCAAGAGCTTGAAGCGCTCGATTTCGCACTGGCCGCACTTGCCGTTGAAACGGCGGTTGCACGCCATGCAGGACGCATGGAGGAGGCATACACCATGATGGGGCTGACCTTCGTGCAGAGCGGTAAAGATTTGACCGATGTCAAAAAGGTAATTGTGACCGGTGGGTCACTCATTCACACCAAGCAGACCGGCAAAATAGCGGCATTTGCCATGCAAAATCCGCAGGACATGTCCTCGCTCAGACCTAAAGAGGCAGAAGTGCTTGTGGACAGACAGTATATTTTAGCGGCAATGGGATTGCTGGCAGATAAATACCCCGAGCAGGCGCTCAAAATTATGAAAAAGGAGCTAATTTTAGATGGAACTCAAAAATATAAGAATTGAAGACGGCGAATTTCACAAAATTCGAAATGAAATTCTCACACAATGGCCGACAGGTAAAGAAGTAGATTTCGATAAAGCTATCGAATTTCACAAAACAATGCCTGACCACAAGGTCTTTTCAAAAAAACTGATTGACGCAAAAAACAACGGTGTAACACTTATCCAGCCCCGTGCCGGTGTTGCCCTCATCAAAGAGCATATTGAACTGCTGACCTATCTGCAGGACAACGGCGAAGCAGACCTTCTGCCGACCACCATCGACAGCTATACCCGTCAAAATCGTTATCAAGAAGCGGAAACAGGTATCCGTGAGTCGATTAAAGAACAGCGTTCACTGCTGAACGGCTTTCCGGCAGTCAACCACGGCGTCGAAGGTTGCCGTCAACTGGTGCTCAGCCTTGACACTCCGCTACAAGTGCGCCACGGCACACCCGATGCACGTCTGCTGACCGAAATCACCTATGCAGGCGGATTTACAAGTTATGAGGGTGGCGGTATTTCATATAACTTGCCCTATGCAAAGAGCGTTGACATGGAAAAAACCATCAGAGACTGGCAATATGTCGACAGATTGACAGGTATGTACGAGCAAGCAGGTGTTTCGATAAATCGTGAGCCATACGGCCCGCTTACAGGTACTCTTGTCCCGCCCTGCATCTCTCACGCTGTTGCAATCATCGAAGCACTGCTTGCCGCAGAGCAAGGCGTGCGCAACATCACCGTTGGATACGGTCAATGCGGAAATCTGACACAAGACGTGGCGGCAATTCGCACTCTTGAAGAGCTGACCGAGGAATATCTCAAAAAGTATGGCTACAACGATGTAGTAGTCACCACCGTTTTCCACCAGTGGATGGGCGGATTCCCGGCAGACGAGGCAAAAGCCTTCGGCGTTATCTCGTGGGGAAGTGCAACAGCTGCGCTTGCAAAAGCGACAAAAGTTATCGTAAAAACTCCGCATGAGGCAATGGGTGTTCCGACAATGGAGGCAAATGCACAAGGACTTCGCTGCACAAAACAGGTCATTTCCATGCTGTCAGATCAACAATTCACCTCTACAGGTCTTGAAGCGGAAAAAGAAATCATCCGTCAAGAGACACGTTGCATAGTCGACAAGTGCTTCGAACTGGGCAATGGTGACATCGCTTCGGGCACAGTGCGTGCAGTGCAAGCAGGCGTTCTTGACATTCCGTTCTCGCCGAGCAAGTTCAACGCAGGCAAAATGTTGCCGGCACGTGACCATGACGGTGCAATCCGTATACTTGATATGGGAGCACTTCCGTTCACACAGGAAATCAAAGATTTCCACAAGGATATGATCGAAAAGCGTGCAACCGCTGAAAAGCGCAAAGCCTCTTTCCAAATGGTCATTGACGATGTCTACGCAATAAGCCAGGGCAAGCTGGTCGGCCGCCCCAAAAAATAAACGGAGGATTTCAACATGAAAATTAAAGATATTATTTGCTCGCCCGGTCGCACCGGATTCTATTTTGACGATCAACGTGCCATTAAAGCAGGCGCAGGCCATGACGGAATGTTCTACACAGGGAAACCGCAAACAGAGGGCTTTACCTCGGTCAGAATGGCCGGCGAGTCTATCTCGGTTATGATTGTGCTTGAAGACGGACAGGTCGCCTTCGGTGATTGTGCCGCCGTGCAGTACAGCGGATGCGGTGGTCGTGACCCCTTATTTCTCGCCAAAGATTTTATCCCCTTCATCGAAAAGCACATCAAGCCGGTGCTGGTCGGCCAATCGCTCGACAGCTTCAAAGAGCTTGCAGAGCGCATGGAAGCAATCACTGTAGACGGTAAAGCCTTGCACACCGCTCTGCGTTATGGCTTTTCACAAGCAATCCTTGACGCTGTAGCGAAGGCAAAAGGCAAAATGATGTGTGACGTTGTCGCTGAAGAATACAATTGCACGGTTGCAACACAGCCGCTGCCCATTTTCACCCAGTCGGGCGATGATCGCTACACAAATGCCGACAAAATGATCATCAAAGGCGCACAAGTTCTTCCCCACGCACTGTTTAACAATGTTGAAGAAAAGCTTGGCACAAAGGGCGAAAAACTCGAGGAATACATTGTTTGGCTTCGTGACCGCATAATCAACGGCCGCAGTGACGATAGCTACAATCCCGTTTTGCACATCGATGTTTACGGAACAATCGGTGTCGTGTTCGGAAACCACAATTACAGCGAAATGGCAGAATATTTGGAGCGGCTTTCCATTGCGGCAAAACCGCTCAAACTTCGCATCGAAGGCCCGATGGACTGTGACAGCACAAGAGAGGCTCAAATAGAGGCGCTCGCAGCCCTGACCGCAGAGGTAGACCGCAGAGGTATAGACATCGAGCTGGTAGCCGATGAATGGTGCAACACCTTAGAGGATATCAAGCTGTTTGCTGACTACAAAGCAGGGCATATGGTGCAAATCAAAACCCCCGACTTGGGCGGTATTAATAACACTATCGAAGCAGTTATCTACTGCAAAGACAAGGGAATTGGCGCATACCAAGGTGGAACCTGCAACGAAACCGATCGTTCGGCACAGGTGTGTGTACACTGCGCAATGGCAACCCAGCCGGTTCAAATCCTCGCAAAGCCGGGCATGGGCGTTGACGAAGGCTATATGATAGTCTACAACGAGATGCAACGCATACTCGCAATGCGCAAAGCACAGGCATAAATTATTATTAAACTAAAAGAACGCCACTACATCTGTAGTGGCGTTCTTGGTTTGTAGAAATTTTGCTCATTTTACGGTGTATTCACTCGCCAAAAGACTGTAATAAGAAACATCTACAATTCCTTGATTACTATAATCTGATTGTCTTAATGTTCCCTCACATTTTAATCCACACTTTAGCATAACTTTACCCGAATAATGATTTTTGGGGTCATGTCGTGCTTCAATTCGATTCACATTCATTTCTTCAAACATAAACGGAATAATAGCAGAAAATGCCTCAGAAACAATACCTTTGTTCCACCAATTAAAACCTATTGCATACCCAATATGAACAGAATTAGCTTTCTCATTTATGTCTACAATAGAGATAGTACCTATAGGCTCGACAATTTCTTTTAAAACAATTGCCCATTGATAATAGTTGTCTTTCTCATAAGACTTTATCCAATCATTTATAACCTTTTCTGTAATTTCTACACTACTGTGTGTTGGCCACGTAAGATATTTGGTAACCCTATCGTCATTACACCAATTATTAAATGCGGAATTGACATCGCTGTGCTTAAATCTTCTTAAAATTAATCTATTAGTTTGTATTTCTTTAGTTCCTAAATGATTCATAATTTACCCCCTATTATATAAATAATCTCACACGTCTATCAATCCTGCTGGCCGAAGGCGT
>CAYJAS010000121.1:0-5371 GCA_964367895.1 uncultured Oscillospiraceae bacterium
TTGGGTTGCTCGACAGCTTCGGGCTCCTCTACGACTATCTTTTTAGGTCTGCCACGAGAGGCTTTGGGTTGCTCGATAGCTTCGGGCTCCTCTGCGACTATCTTTTTTGGCCTGCCACGGGAAGCTTTAGGCGGCTCTGTGGTCTCAGGTTCTACTGCTTTTTTAGGACGACCTCGTGAAGCCTTTTTGATTTCAACTTGTTCGGTGTTTTCCAATTCATTTTTCGGCATCAGAGTACTCCTTTTTTCAAAAGTTCATTGACAAGCGCTTTATAATCTGAAATCGCATTACTTTTAAAATTCTGTGCAAAAACGTCAAGTTGGTTTACGCTGGTGGCGCTGTTTATAATATTACTATGTCTTATTTTTGTATTTAAAACCGGGATTTTCAGTGTAGCTGCCACCTTGTTGAGGGCGCTTGCTGCAGATTGGCTAAGCTTTTCACGCGGATAATACCGCACAAAGAAAATACCGCCGACCTTAAGTTTTGGGTTAAAGGCCGATTTTATTCTGGAGATGGTCTCGTGTACATTTACAACACCCTTTAGACTGTACCCGTCGGGCAGACAAGGGATAAGTACGATGTCAGAGGCTATCAATGCGTTTGCCGACAAAAGTCCAAGCTCCGGAGGGGAGTCAATCAAAATATAATGATATGCTCCGGAGATTTGCTGTATAGCATTGCTGAGCAATTTTTCATTTCCCGACAGGGTAAACTCGCGCTCAATGCTCTTTAGCATGGCATTTGCCGGGATGATGTCGGTGACATCGGTCTTTTGCACGGCATATTGCGGTTTAGCCTTACGCTTTAGCACATCGTAAATTGTGCTGTGTTCACGGGTATCGGCACCCATGCTGAAGGACAGATGCCCTTGCGGGTCAAAGTCAATGCAAAGAACTTTGTGTCCCTTGCTTTTTAAGCATGACGCTATTAAATTGGTCGATGTCGTCTTTCCGACGCCACCTTTTTCATTAATAAAAGAAACAATTTTAGCCATAAACCAACCTCCTACAAATATATTATAGCACATGTTTATTTAGAAATGAATAGTGTTAGCGTAAAAAAAGTCATATTTTTAAAAAAATAAAAGAAAAAGGTTGATTTTAGTCGTAAATGAATAAAATCAACCTTTAATTTTAGGGTGTGCCACTGCCAAAGACGATTTCGCCGTCCTCTTTGTTGAGATACACCCTGCTCATGCTGTAGGTGCTCCTTGTGGTCACATGGGTATGTCTTATATGTATTATTGTTGATGGATAAATGGTACCTGCAATGAGCTGGGCATTTATCTGCTCAAGGGCGATAACCTTAAGTTCCAAGGTGCGTTCCTTATGTGACAAGCGCATTTTCAGAGTGGTCAACTTGATCTTTAGCTGTGACAGTAGCTGTTCATACTCTTTGGTAAGTTTTTCGGCCGCCTCGAGGTAAGAAATGTTCTTTTCGGTTTCAGCGATCGATGATTTGAGCACATCGACATCTTCATTTAGCTTATAAATCGGGTCGGAGTCAAAGGCATTGTCGCCCAAGTGAATATGGGTAATATTGTTAAACTCATTTCCCACCGCCTTGGCACGAATTAAATTGCACGCCTCAATTCGTCCGCCGATAATTGAGCCCTTATCGTTTGTTACGATAATGCTGTCGCCGCTGATTACATGGCTGTTTATTATGCTGTCAGCAACGATATTTCCTGCCGCACGAACGGTGCAACTTTCAAGATATTTGCAGGCAATACTACCTTTTGCAGTCAAAGTGCCTTTGCGGTTTCCCTTCATACCGAGGGCGATTTTTATATCACCTCCGGCCTCCAAAAAAGCACCTTCAACAATGCCCGAAACGCTGATGCTTCCGGTGGCTTTTATGGAAAATCCATCGTCAACATTGCCCTTTATCACGCAGTCACCAATGACATTGAGATTGCCGGTGGAGTTGTCGACATTCCCCTTGATTTCTACCAGCGGGTCGATGCGAAACAGTCCGTTTTTATAGCTCAACTGTCCGTCAATCTGTGCGATGATTTGGGTGCCCTCCTCATTTGCGGCCACGCCGGAGCCGATAGGCGGGCGGGGGAGTTTGCCCGAGTAGGCTTTCACAGGTGCGCCGAGCACAGTTTGTCCGTTTGTGCCTTGCACGGGGTGGATAATATCGCAAATTATATCGCCCGAGGCGATATGCTGTAGCATGTTTAGATTTTTATAATCGACAGCTTGCTTTTCATCAACTACCAACTGCATTTTGTTTTCACGTGCAAAATGCTCAATAATTTGCCCATCAGCGCCGTCGATAGCAGCTGTTCCCTCAGCAAAGCTGAAAATAACAAAGGTGCGGTTTTCTTTGATAAAGGTCAGAAGTCGGTCACGGTCTGCACCGTGGACAATCGACTTGGAGGCAAGCAGTGCATCAATTTCTTGTTCGGTCAGTGACTCACCGCCCTCTGTTTGCGGTATCAAAAAGCCAAAGGCCTGCATATTATCGTCGGAAAGTGCAATGAAAAGACGCATGTTCAGCGGCACATGTTCGACACCGGGAAGAGGCTCCTCGGTCAAAAATGCACGATATTGCGCCACAACTGTTTTAAGCTGATCATTGACATTTAATAAAGCGGCAAACTCCTCGGGCGAGGGAAGCTGCTTGGTGCTGGTAAAAAATGAGCTGTCACTCAGGTCGAGTGACTCGCTGTCATCATTTAGGAGTTTGTACAGTTGCTCTATGAAAGGCAGAAAATCCGGCCGTCCGAGATCTTCCTCAGGAGACTCATCGACAGGATCATCGGCAGTATTATCAACAGGCTCGCTTGATAAAGCCTCATCGGCATCACTATCATCAGCTTGTCCGTCGGCTTTTGCAGATTTTTTTGCCATGAAACTGTCCCACCATTTTGTCTTGGCGCTTTTTTGATCGACTTGATCGTCTGCTGCCTCGGGATTGTCGATTTTATCTATATCGGTCATAATACGGTGTCTCCTTTCAAAAATCGATTGTTAGGGAACCTTAGCTGTATCCTCGTTTTTTGAGTGATTCACGCTGGAGAGTGAATATTACTTTGCACAAGCGATCGGTCTCTTTATCGGAGATAGATGCAAAGCTGCAGCGATAGACATAGCCGAGCTTTACCTCCTGTAGGTCACCGTGGATTGAGCATTTGAAGTTGAAGGGGAGATCCTCCTGAGTTAAAACGACATTGGACAGATAAAGCAAGCTTGTCGTTGAAAATCTATGCTCTGAAATAAATTTGACACCCGAAAGGCTTACATCAATAACCTTTGCAGGGTAAACATGCTCGTCGCCCGGTGAGGCATCGGCAATCAGCGAAACATATCCGTTTGCATCGGTGGCATTTATTCTGAAAAAGCCACGACGCTCCGACTTTTGAAGTTCACTTACACTGCTAACGCGCCAAAACATGTCGTTAGATATATAAACACGACCGCCCAAAACCAAAAGCCCGTCCTTGCTGTTGCGCAAGGTGATTTTAACGGGAGTATCGTACGCTCGTATAATGAGGCTGGTTCCATCAAGCGAGGCAAGCTCTAAAGAGAGCGACAAATCATCGACCACACGCATAACACGTGCGGGGAACAGAAGCTCATTTTCGAGGTTTCGCACCTCACATACCGTCCCGATATAGCGTTTTAGCGTTTCCAGCATACTATGCTACCCCCCAATAAAAATTGCAATTTAATCGCCGCTATTTGGCGGCAGATGCCGAACCGAGCGCTCGCCAAATATTTCCCACATGGGAAACGGCACCGTAATAAATGTCGGCTATTTCATTCATCGAAATATTGAGTCTGCGTGCAAAAACACTGGCAGAAGTCCACTGCCCCGTTTCATAGCATATGCAAAGATTGATCAAATCGGAACAGGTGTTGCTCTCTCCGGTCAAGGCGGCCTTTATTTCCTCGGAAATGGGTAGCGGTGCGAGCGCCTCTTTTAGTGATACCTCTAAAAGAGCATCAAGGGTGGAGAACAGGCCGAGCATATAGCCCTCAGATGCGGTCAAGCCGGCCGAAGGCACTTTAGAGGCAACCTCTTGACAAAAGGTTCCGCGTAAAAACGACAGCTTTATCAGCTCATCGGAAATTCCGCCGTCATTTTTAAAGCTGAGCAGATAAATCCAATTTTTGAGTTGTTTCAGCCCAAGCACGGTCAGCGCCTGCTTAACATCTTTGATGCGATTTGGCAGTGCAAAATAAGCCGAGTTGACAATTCGCAGAACATGCAGTGTCAAGGTAACATCTATCGATAAAATCTCCGCAATTTCATCAAAATCTGCTTCCTCTTTGGAAACAGCGGCGAGAAGGCGGAAAAAGTTTGATTGCAAATGTTTGGGATTGTGGGTTTTTGTGCGCACCATTTCAGCGACATTGGTGCCCTGGAAGTAATCAAATCCGTGCTCAATCGCAAGAGCGAGCGCTTCTGAAGTATTGACATTGAAGGCTATGGTCGGAATTTTGAGCTGTTTTGCAAGGGTGATTTTTTGGTTTAGGTCATTTTGATCTTCACAGTCGAAATTGACCTTGATATAATCGATAAGTGGGATTACATCAAGAAATCTGCGTGCAAACTCAAAGTCCATAAGGGCAATTTTAAAGCCTAATTCTTTAAAACTCGCAAGTATTTTGCGTGCCTCTTCATAGACAAGTATGCTGTCTTCAACTTGAATAACCACCTTGTCTTTGTCAAAAAGGTGGGGGATGTTCTTCATGAGAAGATTGGGTGTGAAGGTCAAAAACGCCGTGCGTCCGAACAGAAAATCATCTTCGCCCGGTTGATTGAAAAATGAGATGACACTCTCTGCGGCGTGGGCATCATCGGCATTGTAAAGTGAACTGCTATCCTGTAGGTAAACCACCTCATAGGCGAACAGTTTTTTTGTGTTTGACATTATAGGTTGGCGCACGATAAAGGTATCCATAATTGAAAGCTCCTATCTACCGCGAAACAGTGGAAAGCGTGTAAAGGTGAAAGCCGTTACACTAACTGTGAAATAAGCGGTTCTTCTTTTGTTGTAAAATATATTGTTAATCAGCCCAACGGAGTATTGCCACATCACCCTCAGAAAGTACGGCGAGATATGTTGCCGGTTTTCCGTTTAAAATTTGAAGCAAATCGCCTTTGGGATTGCCTGTGTCAATGTCGGCATAGGAGAAAAGATCATAAAAACAATACTCCCTACCGTCGTTGCGAGGAGGCAAAAGCAGTTGCCTACCGTTAAAGGTTATGCAAAATCCGACTTGCTCGGGCACAGGCGCAGGGGCAGTCTGCGGAGGCTGTTCCTGCGGCACTTCAAGCTCCGGCTCATGGTTTTGCACTTCATGCACATCGTCATATTCGGGCTCATCATCTAGGTCGGAATAACCCAGCGTGA
>CAYJAS010000122.1:0-5293 GCA_964367895.1 uncultured Oscillospiraceae bacterium
TCTCTGCTTGTCACTTCGCAGCAATTTTCCTTCAGATTTCTCGGGCTGACAACAATTCTCAGCGGTACGCCGAGCAAATCGGCATCGGAGAACATCACCCCGGCGCTGACCGAACGATCGTCAAAAATAACCTCAATTCCTCTTTCGGTCAAGGCGTTGTACAGCTCATTTGACACCTGTTTTACCTGCTCGTCATCGGCACGCACAGCGCAAATATGCACCTGCCACGGTGCGATTGCCATCGGCCAAATGGGACCGTAATCGTCGTGATAGGTCTCGCAAACCGAAGCGGCAAGACGGCCGACGCCGATACCGTAACAGCCCATTATCGGATGCTCCAGCTCTCCTTTTTCATTGCTGTAAGTCATGCCCATGGCGGTTGTATATTTTGTGCCCAGCTGGAAGATATTTCCGACCTCAATGCCACGGCTTATGGTCAGGGTCGGCTTTTTGCAGGTCGGGCAAATGCCGCCCTCTTGGGTTTTTGCGACATCGACAAACTCAATATTTCCCGGGACATCACGCTCAATATCAAATCCGGTGTAGTGATAATCGACCTTGTTTGCACCGCAAATCATATTGTTTGTGCCCTGCAAAGTGCGGTCAAACAGCACGGTGCAATCCGCCTTTAGGCCGGGTGCGCCGATAAATCCGGCGACAATATCAGACTGCTCGTCTATAATAGCCGGGTAAAACTCCGAGCCGAGCACATTTTTGAGCTTTGCCTCGTTTACCTCATAATCGCCCCTGATAAACAGGATTACATAGCTGTTGTCGCTCACCTTTTGATAGACCACCGCTTTGGCGCTCTTGTGCTGTGGAAGTCCGATAAACTCGCACACCTGCTCGATAGTGGTCACATTTGGGGTGTGCACCTCACAAAGGGGCTGTGACACCTCATCACGGGTGTTTTGGACGATATTTTCAGCCGCCTCCATGTTTGCGCTAAATCCGCAATCTGGGCACAGGACTATGGTATCCTCGCCCATCGGGGTCAGCAGCATAAACTCATGGGACAGGTTTCCGCCCATCATGCCCGAGTCAGAGGCAACCGAAATAACATCGGGCAGGCCTGCTCTTGCATAAATGCGCTCATATGCCTTGTGGCAACGCTGATAATAGCTCTCCAAATCCTCCTGCGAGGTGTGGAAGGAGTATGCATCCTTCATTGTGAACTCACGCACACGGATAAGACCGCCTCTGGGACGCGCTTCATCTCTGAACTTGGTCTGTATTTGGTAAATCATAAAGGGGTATTTTGAGTAGCTTTGGCCGTACTCACGCACCAAATGCACCGCCGCTTCCTCATGGGTCATGCCGAGCACATATTCGCCGTCATTTCGGTCGCGCATACGCATCAGCTCACTGCCGACGCTTTGATATCTGCCCGACTCCTCCCACAAGGAGGCAGGAAGCACCACGGGGAAAGAAACCTCTTGCCCGTCTATAGCGTCCATCTCCTCACGGATGATGCGCTCAATTTTGCGTGCAATGCGCTTTAGCGGTGTATACGAGGAATAAATTCCGCTGGCCACATTTTTGATATATCCGCCTCTGACCATCAGCGCATGACTGTCAAAGACACAATCTGAGGGACGCTCCTTAAAGCGCTCGCCCACTAAGTTTACAAGTTTCATACCGTTACCTCCACTTTTTTCTCACTATTTTGCGTGTTCCACGCTTTACTTCTCTTGAACATGTCTAAAATTTCGCCGTCAATAGCGCCCTCTGCCCGCATTTCGTCCAAAATGAGGAATACACGGTCTATAGGAATTGCCGGCTTATAGGGTCTGTCGGTAGCCGAAAGGCCGTCAAAAATATCCAGTATGGTCAGCAGTCTTGACTCCTTGCTGAGCTGCGCACCGCTCAGCCCGAGCGGATAGCCGGTGCCGTTTATCAGCTCGTGATGCTGTCCTGCCCAAACCGGTATCATGGCATAGCTTTCACCGAAGTTTATTTTGCCGAGTATGTCCCGGGTCACAATCACATGGTCTTGCATTATCTTGCGCTCTGCCTCTGTCAGCGTGCCACGTCTTATCGAAAGGTGGACAAGCTCCTCCTCTTTAAGCCAGTTTTGGCTTTGCCCATGCTGGTCGATAAAGGTGCGATTTGCCAGCTTTGTCAGGTCTGCTATCATTTGGTCGCTGACAAACCCTGCCGAGTTTGCCTGCTGTACAAGGGCACGTGCCGACTTCGCCTGCTCTATTAGCTGTGTATTGTCTTTGCCGTGCTTTAGCTGTTCTATTTGCGCCAGCATGGCTATTATATCAAGCCGTGTCAGCACCTCATGATAGTGCTTACTTAGCCGTGTTTCCTTGTTCATCACCTCAAGCGGTGTGACCAGCTTTCCGACATCGTGAAGCCAGACGCTCATGATAAAAATGCGGCGCTTGTGCGAGCTGAATGACCAGTCGATATCCTCCTGCTCGTTCAGCCAGTCGATAAAGGCCGTTGCGTAGCGCACCATATTGTCGGTGTGGGTGACATTGTACGGTGTCCGTGAATAAATGGCGGTCGAAAAGGTCTCCACAAAGGAGTCCATAAGCCGTCTTATCTCGGTTATATAGTTCATATTGGAAAGGCTGATGGCAACCTGCGAGGACAGCGAAAGCAAAATATTCTCACTGCTCTTGGCAAAGGGAACTATCTGCCCCTGCTCGTCTATGGCATTAATAAGCTGCATTACCCCAATGGTCTTTCCGTCTTTGTCACGCATGGGAACCACAAGCATAGACTTGGTTTTATAGCCGGTCAGCTTGTCATATTTCTGCGGTCCCGAAAAGTCAAACAAATCGCTTTTATATACATCTTCGATGTTTATAAGCTTTTGCTCAAGCACCGAATATGCGCACACATTGTCGTGGGTCATGGGCACCGGGGGCAGATCTATAGGCCCGTTTGAGCCGCCCCTTGAAATGCCGATCGATTTGGTTATCATAACTCTAAAGTGCAGTTCACACTCACCGGTGGTGTACAGCGTGCCGGCATCACAGCCTGTGATGTCCATTGCGCCACGCAGTATTTGCTCAAGAAGTTTATCGCCGTCACGCTCGCTCGACAAAGCTATGCCTATTTCAAGCAGTTTGCCGAAAACATCCTGTGTCATATATGCACAACCTCCCCACTTTTTGCAAAAAAGCTATTTTGCATGGTTTTTTGAAGTAGTTTTTGCTCGCTTTGCAGATAATCATCGTCACTTGTCGGGTCATGATGGAAGATGCAAAGGCGTTGCGCCTTGCATTTTAACGCCAAATCGACCGCTTGTGTGCGTGAGGAATGCCCGTAATTTTGACGGATACTCCACTGACTGTCGGAATATTGTCCGTCCATTATCAGCAGACTGCAGTCACGTGCAAAGTCGGCAATTTTATGCTCGTTTTGCTCATTTATCGAGAAATCGGTGGCGTACACCAATTTTTTGCCGTCATGCTCAATGCTGTAGACCGTGCTACCGCCCGGATGGCTCCCCGGCATTGACTTTATGCTCACCTGTCCGATTTTAAAATCGGCTTTCGGTGCAAAATAAGAGACCTTTGCCCTAAAATCCTCGGTCGTGGTCGGAAGCAGTGGCTTTTTCATATAACAGCTAAGCTGGGTTTTGATGTCCATTCCGTCAAAGGTCGCACCATAGATGTCAACGCTCATCGATTGGCTATACATCATCTTTGCGCCCGGAAGGCCTAAAATATGGTCGATATGTGTGTGTGAAAGCAGCAGTGAAATATGCTTTTCACTTGGCTTTAACAGGTCATTTAGGCGGTAAAATCCGCTTCCGGCGTCGAGCACGATAACCTGCCCTGCGACTCGGAGCAAAATGCATGAGGTCTGCCCGCCATATATCTTAAACTTCTCGCCGTCTATCGGCATTGAGCCGCGAACACCGAGAAAGGTAAGTTCAAAATTATTTATTGTGTCCAAGTTTAAAAATCTCCTTAAAGATTGCTGTGTAATAGATAGTGATTAAAACGAAATCGGCAGGGCGGAAGCTCCGCCCTGCCGACAATGTTATTTGATTTCGACTTTTGCGCCGGCTTCTTCGATCTTTGCTTTGATGCTCTCTGCTTCGTCTTTTGAAACAGCTTCTTTGATCGGCTTGGGTGCGTTGTCAACAAGCTCTTTTGCCTCTTTAAGGCCAAGGCCGGTGACTTCACGGACAGCCTTGATGACTGCAATCTTGTTGCCGCCAACATCGGTAAGGGTCGGAGTGAACTCGGTCTTCTCCTCCTCAGCTGCGCCTGCAGCTGCTGCCGGGCCGGCCATCATTGCGACAGGTGCCGCAGCCGAAACTCCGAACTCCTCCTCAAGAGCCTTTACAAGCTCGCTAAGCTCCAAAACTGTGAGCTTTTTGACTTCTTCTACGAGATTTGTTACTTTTTCAGTAGCCATTTTTAGTTACCTCCAATTAATTTTCTTCCGAGGGTGCCGGAGCTTCTTCTTGCTCGGCAGGAGCCTCAGCGGGTTGTTCAGCCGGTGCTTCGGCTGTTTCGGCAGGTGCCTCAGGGGCAGCTTCTACCGGTGCTTCGGCGGCAGTTTCCTCCGCCGCTGCGGGTGCAGACTCTCCGTCCTTCTCAGCAATAGCGTTAAGCGCTCTTGCCAGGGCGGCGATCGGTGCATTCATCGTTCCCAGAACCATAGCGACAAGGATATCCTTGCTCGGCAGTTCTGAAAGTTGCTCGACTGTTGCGGCATCGACAACCTTACCGTCTACAAAACCGGCCTTAATCTTAAAGATTTTGGGGTTTTTCTTGGCAAAGTCACCGATAATCTTAGCCGGCAATACGGGATCTTCCATGCTGATAGCCATAGCGGTTGTACCGTTGAGAATGGGATCGAGATCGTCAAATCCAACTTCTTTGGCCGCAAAGCGGGTCAAAGTGTTTTTGACAACAGCATACTCGACGTTGTTCTTTCTCAGTTCGGCACGCAGCTTGGTATCGGCTTCAACAGTGATACCCTTGTAGTCGACGAGAACACCGGAGCTTGCATTGCGCAGTTTTTCGGTCAGCTCGGCTACGATAGCCTGCTTTTCTGTCAAAACTTTTGCGTTTGGCATGCGTGTTTCACCTCCAAGTTTAATCGCGTCGCTAATCCAAAAATAAAGTGCCCTTGCGTCTAAAGACACAAAGGCACGGCAAAGCATAATTATCTTTGCTCCTCCTCGGCAGGACGGCTGAGCCGTTTACTTTTCTCCTACTGTCTTTGGAATTAGCATAGTTATTATATCAGCAGTGATACAGCTTGTCAACTGTTTTTTAGAAAAAATTGTTGACAGGTAAAAAACGGCACGCAATTT
>CAYJAS010000123.1:0-2295 GCA_964367895.1 uncultured Oscillospiraceae bacterium
TCGGTGGTGCCTTCACCTTCGGTAGTATCTTCGCCCTCGGTAGTGCCTTCACCCGTGGTGGTGTCTTCACCTTCGGTAGTGTCTTCGCCGGTTGTGGTATCCTCCGGTATCACTTCATCATAGGTCGGTACATATGCGCCCGGTCTTGTGTCTTCAATCAAAAAGGCGTGAACGACATATCGCTCTTCATCGTCGTTATTGGTGCAGGTTGAAAGGGTCAAAATCCTATCATCCCAGCGTGCACTGTCCATAGCCTTTATATAAGACTTACCAGCCATAAGGTCAAGCCATGCTTGAAACTCTGCGGTGTCACGATAATCAAACTTAAACACACCGTCATAAATATTGGTGACATGAGCCGAAAAAATCTGATACTTCAAATATCCGTCGGGCGTGACGATATAAATATAGGGATTTCGGTCGTAATAACTCTGCCCGACATACCGCCTGACGCTGCCGAACATGGCATCGTTGCGCATATTATGCCCGTAAATAATGGTGTGCTTGTCGTTTAGGTCGGTCGAGTTGCGTGCGTCCAAAAATATCGAGCCATAGCTGCTGCGGTCGCCATTGTATGCCGTTTCAAGGTATTTTTCGTTGTCAACACCCTCAAGCAAGGGGTAGTTTACGGCGGTATTTTTAATCAAAATCCAGCCGAAAATATCGTCGTTAATCTCTTTAAGACCGTCAAAATTGACCGTCATCTCGGGTGTGGGCGAGTACTCTATCGGCCCGTAATCGGTCGGGTCAATCGGCTCGGGTGTCGGTGCCGGCTCATCTTCGGTGCCGACAACCTCTCCCTCCGGAGTGGGCAGCGTGTCATCAAAAGGTTCATTACCGCCTTGCTCGCCCGGCGGAACAGTACCCAACGTGTCGTCGCCTTCGCCCACCGTCGGCGGTACCTCGGGTGTGACGGTGACAAAGCTCTCGGCTTCTAAGTAAATTTGGTCACCACGCCTGTATTCAAGCCATGACGACCCGAACATATAAAGTGAAATTAGCAGTGTTACAGAAAACACTCCTATCATTATCAGCCTGATTATGTTTTTTCGGCTGCGCTTTTTTCTCATCTTGAATCTCCCATACGTCTGAGCAATAGCTCAGGTGAAATTGCGCTTCTGAGCGCTGTGTCCTTGTCTATTCTTCCTTGCTTAAACAGCGAAAGCAGGCTTGCGTCCATGCTGACCATGCCCTCTGCCGCCGCAGAGGCTATCGCCGAGTCTATTTGATGGGCTTTTGACTCCCTTATCATTGTTCTGATTGCGTTGTTGACATGCATTATCTCAAAAACCGGCACCACGCCACCGTCCACCGTTTGCACCAACTGTTGCGAGATTACCGAGCGCAGTAGCGAGGACAGCTGAACTCTGATCTGCTGTTGCTGTTCGGGCGGAAAGATGTCTATAATTCTGTCTATGGTATTTACAGCGCCCAAGGTGTGAAGTGTAGACAGCACAAGATGCCCGGTTTCGGCCGCTGTCATTGCGGTTTTTATGGTTTCGTGGTCACGCATTTCGCCCAGCAAAATTACATCGGGCGCTTGGCGCAGGCAGGCTCTGAGTGCGGTAATATAATCGCTGGTGTCAAGTGATATCTCACGCTGTGAAATAATGCTCTTTTCATTTCTGTAGAGAAACTCTATCGGCTCCTCCAAAGTTATTATATGCCCTGTGCGAGTTTTGTTGATTTTATCAATAATACAGGCCAAAGTGGTCGATTTGCCGTTGCCGGCCGCACCGGTGACCAGCACAAGCCCCTTTTGCACAGAGGAAACCGCCATTATACTGTCGGGTATGCCCATTTTTTCATGGTCGGGTATGCCAAAGGATATCATACGAATGACAGCAGCGAAAGAGCCCCTCTGTTTGTATGTGCTTATTCTGAAGCGGGCAAGCTCGGGCACCGATATGGCGAAATCATCGTCACCGGCATTTTCGAGTTTTTTGATGTCCCTTCCGGCATATTCATATGCCTCTCTGACCAGCTCCTCTGCCCGTGCGGGCATAACCTTTTGCTCGCTAAGCAAAACTATGCGTTTGCCCACCTTGCACGACAGTGGCTGGCCGGAAACTATGAAGATGTCAGAGGCGCCCTCCTTGGCCGAGGCATGCAGTGTTTCAAGAAATGATAGCATTTATTTTTCTCCATTCTGTGGAATGTGAATTGTTAGGGGTGATTTGGGTTTTCGGGTCGATGTGGTCATCGACCCCTACGGGGTAGGTTAATTTGCAATTGTAGGGAGCGACGCCCCCGTCGCTCCGCCAGCGGGCGGCCAATGACCGCCCCTACGGGGTG
>CAYJAS010000123.1:2395-5195 GCA_964367895.1 uncultured Oscillospiraceae bacterium
CGAGTATTCACCCAAAATACCCTCATTCCCCTATGGTATTATCGGAAAGTCGGGGATCCATACCTCTATCGAGGTGTCGGGCGCCCAATCGCCGAAGGGTACAACTTGCCATTTGCTGACCGTGATGCCCTGCTCGGTGAAAAACAGCTCTACAGACAGCTCTCTAAACTCATCGAGAAGTACTCTATATCCGACTGTTGCGCTGTCTGGCGCTATTTCGGCGGTAATGCCGATGTCCTGAAGCTGATCGGTATCTGTTAAATTGCCGCTTTCATACATCGCCCACAGCTCATTTGCCATGTCAACGGCGCCACTGTCGGCATTGTAATAATCTGTGATTGCCTGTGCACTTTTTTCGGCGAGCTGCATTTGCTCGTTTGCGACCACCAGCGCAAGCACGGCGAACACCGCAAGGCACAGCACGGCAAAAACGGTCAGCAAAGATGCTGTTCCCAGCCCGATACGTGGTTGTGATTTAGTCTGTTTCATTGCTCATCACCTTGACATCGAGCGTGAAAATCTCTTGCTCGCCTTGTGTAATGCTGACGACCGCCTCACCCAAAGTGGTTTCGGTCAAGGTCAGCAGAAAATCACTGCCGTTGTTGGGCGTCCATTCGGCATCATAAGACAGCGAAAACCCGCCTTCAATACTTGTTGCGCCGAAAAGCCACGCCGCCACCTCCAAATCACCCTGCGCCGAGCGAAAACACTCTGCCGCAGACTGAGCTTCGATAGCCGCTTTGCTCAAATCTTTGCTTTGCCCGGCGGTTATTTCAGCCTTTGAAAAAATGGTTATGGCGACAGCCGCAGATATCGAAAACACCAAAATCATAAAGACAATTTCAAGTATTAAAAGCGAAGATTTATCTCTTTTCATATCAGCTCACCGCCCCGCTCTTAATATCAATTATTACCCGTCCCGTGCGCTCGCCGACCGTGCACAATATTGTCAGCAAATCGTCATTCAGCGTAAAGTTTAGGCTGTCTGCCTTCAAAATCTCAAACCCGTCGGTCACTGTCAGCTCCACACCTTGCTCGGTGTAGATTTCATAGACCGCATCACCGTATTGATAAATATAGGTCGTGAAGATAATGCCTTCATACATCTCGTCTATCGCCAGCGCCGTCTGCTCGCCTACCGTAGTCAAGCGCACACTTTGCGCACTGTCTCCTGCACGCACCTTTGCCGCAATATAAGACAGCGCCGTGCCCTCATTATACTGTTGCTCTACATCGTCCGACAGGCCACGATATGCGCTTGCGCCATAGGTCAGCGTGATCAAAATGCAGGCGGCAAAAAGTAGTAGAAGCATTATTGCGCCGAGCGAGTGAAGCTTTGTTTTAGCTTTCATTTAATTCCACCACCGTAATGTCCGGCATAATATTCGAGCCAAATATGCTGTAGATGACATCGTACTTGGTTTCATCTATGGCAAGCCCGTAATTTTCCGCCAAATATTCATAACTGTCGGGATATCTTCCCTCTATCGAATAGCAGGTGACAACGGCACGAAAAACACTTCGCTCAATCGAGCGGAGCTGTTCCTGCTGTTGTGACTCATCTGCGCTTGTTACGCCCGACAAAAACATCATAAGCACTGCCGCAAAAATCGCAAGGTACAGCAGTGGCCCGATTGCCGAGCTGATTTTGCTTTTAAGCATATTTGCTCGCCTCCGTTTTTATCCTATAGTTCCCATTATGCCCATAAGCGGTAGCATTACACTGAGTAGCACAAGTGCGACCAGCAGTGACATAACCACCACCATAATCGGTTCAATTCTGCCTGCCGTTTTGCTTATACGCAGTTCGGCCTCCTCGCTCAGTCGGCGTGCTATTTCCTCCATAACAATGTCGGCCGAGCCGGCACGAACACCTATTGAAAGCATACGCACGCTGAGTGGCTCAAGAAGCTCGGCCTGCTCGACCGAGGTGGCGAGAGCCGTTCCCTCCTCCGACAGAGTACGGCATTTCTCTGCACGCTCGCCGATTTCGGTGCCGGCGCAAAGGCGCACCACCATGTCAAGTGAATGTGTCAGGTCAAGTCCGCTTTTGAGTGTCATTGCCATTGCAGAGGAAAAGCTTGCACGGCCAATTGCAAGACCAAGTTTTGTGCGTGAAAATTTGCTGTTTAGCGATTTGACGATGGGGGCACGCAATTTTTCGGAAAATGCGAAAACAAGGCCGAGCACCACGAGTATCGCCACGATGCCGAGGATTACCCATTGCCCCTCGTTGAGCACCATGCCAAAGTCCAAAAATGCCTGTGCCATGGGTGACAAGGTTGCGCCCAGCTGTGAAAACACACGCTCAAATATCGGAAGAACCCTTGTTATAATGACGCCGGTGACCGCTATCATGACAAAAAAGACCAAAGACGGCCAGATTATAGCGTCTTTAATATTGTTGTTCATGGAAAATCTGCGGTCATAGTATTGGGAGAGCGACTCCAAAACACGGTCAAGCTCGCCTGTTTCCTCACCAACCGCTATCATGCCGGTCATATACCCGGGAAATACCTCTGCCTTTTCAATGGCATCGGACAGTTTTCCGCCGTCAGACACAAAATCATACATGCCCATAAGCACCTGTTTGCGCCCTTTGTCCTTTTCGCCGTCCACCAGTAGACCGAGCCCCTCATTTACCGGTATTCCGGCCTTGAGCACGGTTGAAAGTTCAAGACAAAGCGCCGATATGTAGTCATACTTAAAATTAGTCGCCATATTTTTCCCCTTTCGCGTTGTCAGTTGTATTTATGTTGTATTTATATGGTTAAATATATTTTTGGTGTTTGCCGAGGCG
>CAYJAS010000124.1:0-5153 GCA_964367895.1 uncultured Oscillospiraceae bacterium
TCATATTGCTTGGTCACTACAACATTTGTTCCGTCGGGTATTGCACCTGCCACATTGATGTAAAGACCTATATTGTCAAGGGTTGTGCGTGCTTTTTCAAAGCTAATATCATTTGTCAAATCTGGCACTACTATTGTCTTGTCGGGCACTTGGCTACCCATGTACATAATTACTGACGCCTTGCTTGACACCACGGCTCCTGCCGCAGGAAGCTGTGCAGTTATTATATCCTCGGCACCGTCGGTTACTCCGCTCAATCCTGCCGCTGACAGCGCCGTTTCGGCTTCGGCTTTTGTCATGCCCACTATATCGGGCACGGTTATAGCCCTTTGCTCAAGCTCCTCTGCTGTGTATACCGCCTCCACGTTGAGATAAGGCAGTGCCTCCTCCATAAATCTGCGAACAACAGGGGCAACGGTAACACCACCTGTGACCGGCTGCACCGTCGGCTCATCGAGTAGAATAAGCACGGCGATTTGCGGGTCGTTGGCCGGTGCAAATGCGACAAATGAGGATATGCGCAAATCGGTCTCGCCGGTCTCATTTTGATCTGCTATCTTTTCGGTGGTTCCGGTTTTTCCTGCAACACGATACCCGACAGTATACGCATTTTTACCGGTACCGTAAGTGACAACATCTTCAAGCAATTGATTCATGGTTTGTGCCGTATCAATCGATATTACCTGCCTGACATCATTGCTCTCATGGCTTTCGATTATATTGCCTTCAGCATCTATTATTTGCTGTACCAAATGCGGTGTGACAAGCATTCCGCCGTTTGCCACCGCTGAAACCGAGGTGATCAGCTGAAGCGGAGTTATTGTGAAGTTCTGTCCGAAGGACATAACCGCAAGGTTTACCGGGCTTGCACTTGAGAAAAACAGTCCGGAGCCCTCTCCGGGCAGGTCAATATCGGTCTGCTCTTTAAAGCCAAAGGCCTCATAATATTTTTCAAAGGCATCCCATCCTATCGACTGCCCTATTTCAATAAATGCAGGGTTGCAGGAGTTTTGTATTGCCTGCTCAAAGGTCTGTGTTCCGTGACCCTCTGTTTTCCAGCATCTTATCGGTTGTCTCCAGCCCTCGACCATTGTGCTTCCGCTACAATGATATGTGTCGCCAAGCACCGCGGCACTTTCTTCAAGGGCTATCGCCGCCGTTATAATTTTAAAGGTCGAGCCGGGATAATAGGTGTCCGAAATGGCTTTGTTTCGCCAAAGCTCAGTCAGGTAATCACTTCGCAAGGCGGTGCGCTCATCTCCCAGTGGCATTGTGTCAAGCGCCTGGGCTACCTCTGCGTCCAATATTTTAAAGGGCTCATTGGGGTCAAAATCGGGTAGTGATGCCATCGCCAAAATGCCACCCGTGTTTACATCCATTACAATGCCGGTTACGCCGACATTGACCTTGTTGTCGTTATATGCCACTTCAAGGTTTTTTTCAAGATAATGCTGAAGCACTTCGTCTATAGTCAGCACAAGGCTATGTCCGTCCTGTGCATCGTAATATGTTTCATACTCCACAGGCATCTCGTCACCCGCCCTGTTGGTGGCGGTGACTATCCGTCCCGGAGTGCCCGACAGCACTTCATCATACTCTATCTCAAGTCCGTAAAGACCTTGAATATCTGTTCCGACAAAGCCTAAAACATGTGATAAAAAGTTACCATATGGGTAATATCTCGTTGTGTCCGGCCAAAAGAAAATGCTGTTTAGCCCATGCTCACTGCGGAAATCACGAATGACATCTGCGACATCGCTCTCTACCCCTCTTGCGACCTCCTCATATGCGCTTTCCTTGCTCGCTTTTGCCATTAAGGTGTCATAATCGACCCCCAAGGTCTCCGACAAAAAGGACACAATGAGCTCTCGCTCGGCGTCATCCTCTATGCGTATTGGTTCTATCGTGACCATCTCGGTCGGTGCCGATATGGCAAGTGGCTTCATATTTGTGTCGTATATTGTGCCTCTGGTGGCGTAAATCGTCTTGTCGCGCGTTTGATTATCCATTGCTTGACTGCGATAAAACTCATAATCTGCCACCTGGATTATGAAAAACCTTGACAGTATCACTAAAAAAGCGACAATGCTGAGGGTGACCGCCAAAAAGGCGACCCTTTTTATCATAGCCGATTCGGCTTTTCGGTCAAATTGTGCCATTTTTTCTCCTTAATGTGACGGGATGATCTTATTTTCGAATATCTGTATTCACTGCAGGGGAGGTCATCAGCCTTCCTGCCCGCAATTTCCGTCCCGTAGGGGCGACCTGTGGTCGTCCATTGCCTTTTGCGAGGGGACGATAGATTTTGGACGAAGGTTTGTGCCGATTGCGGCACCGCAACCTACTTTTTGACCCCAAAAAGTAGGCAAAAAGTGTTGGGGGGGTTGCGTATGCCCCCCCAAACCCCCTAGCGCTTTTGAACGTTCGTTAATATAAATTGTGCCTTTATGCAGAGAGCGTTCGTCGCCTCGGGCGAAAGGAGTTTGTATTAATTAAGCACACCGTGCTCTATAATATAGACAGAGCGAGGAATAATTTTTTCATCCCTCACTCTATACAATTCCACCACGGGGCTGTTTAATTATATTGCCGATACTAATTGAGATATTCCAAAACCGCATTAAAGCTTCTGGCAATTCCGCTCACTATGGACGGCTCGGTATTGGTTTGGCTTATAACCATGCGCTCTTCGTTTGTGATTTCGACATAATTTATTTCACTCTTGTCAAGTTTGACCATTCCGAGCACGCTTTTTGCGTAATCTTCAACGTAAGAAAGATTGTAAATTTGCTCTTTTTTTGCATTGAGAGCATTTTCCTCGCTCTGCAAAGCAGTAATTTCAGAGCGCAACTGGTCATTTTGGCTTGTCAGCTCGGTCACTTTCATTGTGCTTGAAACTATTGTGAGTAGCACGGCAAATACACAGGCAAAAATAAGCACATACTTGACATATGGCACTGCGGCTGTTTGCCTTTTTTTGCTCTGTTTGCTTGTCACTTCAATAGGCCGTTCAATCGGCTGTACTGCAGGCTGTTGCTTGCTCACCGTTTTCCGAAGGTCGTGTGCACTGCTGCTCTTTGTCGCATATGCCATTGCGCTTTCCTCTCTTTCTTTTTACCTATAATACTATCCACTTAAATCTTCTCCGCTATGCGCACCTTTGCGCTTCTTGCTCTGGGGTTTTGCTTTATTTCATCGGCGCTTGCCGCCTGTGCTCCCTTTGTAATACGGCGTACAGCAGGCTTATTATTGCAAATGCAAACCGGAAACTCGGGCGGACAAATGCACCCTGTCGCCGCCTTGCCAATGCCTTGCTTTACTATTCTGTCTTCAAGCGAATGAAAGCTTATCGCAACCAGTCTTCCGCCCGGTGACAACAGTTTTATCGCCGCCGCCACTCCCTGCTCTACAGCTCTAAGCTCACCGTTTACCTCTATCCTAATAGCTTGAAATGTGCGCTTTGCAGGATGTTGTTTTTCACTTTTTGCCGCCGCCGGCATTGCAGATTTGATTATACCTGCCAGTTCCAAAGTGGTTTCTATTGGTTTGCCTTCACGCTTTTCTGTTATCGCCCTTGCAATTCTTGTGGCGAAACGCTCTTCGCCGTAATCTGCGATGATGGTCTTTAGCTGCTGCTGGGAGTAGGTGTTCACCACGGTATGCGCTGTCAGCTGCTGTTGCCTGTCCATTCTCATGTCAAGCACGGCATCTTGCATATAGGAAAATCCTCGGCTTTGCTCGTCCAGCTGATAGGAGGATACTCCGAAGTCAAAAAGCACGCCGTCAATCTGGCTTATTTCCGCTTGGCTCAGCATGTGCTCCATGTCCTCAAAATTGCATTTGATAAAAGTCACTTTGGAAAGATGCTCTGAAAGTCTGATTTTTGCCGCTTTAAGGGCATCGTCATCTCTGTCAAGACAAATCAGCCTGCCGCCGCTCAGACGCTGTGCAATCAGCAGTGAATGTCCCGCGCCACCTGTGGTTGCGTCAACATAAATGCCGTCCGGCTTTATATTAAGTCCGTCTATACATTCATTTGGCATTACCGAAACATGTGAAAACTCCATGTTAAACGCCCAATTCGTCCATCATTGTGGCAATATCATCGCTGTTGAGTTCGCTGTTGTATTCACGCCATGCCTGTGCGTCCCATATCTCGGCGCGATTTTGTATACCAACTATTGTTATGTCCTTTTTAAGCCCGGCATATTCACGCAGTATCTGCGGTATTACAATGCGCCCTTGCGAATCGGGCTCGCATTCAAAGTTTGCCGAGTAAAAACGCTGAAGCTTTCTTCCCTTCATGGGCTGTGCGGCTATCTTGCGTTCAAAAATCTCCCAGTCTTCGTTTGAATAGACCGACAGACAATTGTCAAGTGCTTTGGCGATGACAAAACTGTCTCCCAGTTCCTCACGGAGTTTTACCGGAAAGTTGACGCGCCCTTTTGCGTCTATCGTATGCTGATATTCGCCTCTCAAGTGCCACGCCCCCTTTCGTTAACTTCACTCCACTTTTCGCCATTTAGGGGCACTTGTCCCCACATTTCACCACTCAGTGCCTTTATTATAAAGCAAGGGTTTGCAAATTGCAATATGAAATTTCGAATTTTTTAAGGTAAAATTCAGGTATTTTTTGAAAAAAAGCGTCATTTTTCAGAATATAAAACATATGTTCGATTTTTTGCGGTATAAATCGCTTTGAGTGTGGAAAAAATATATTTGACTTTATTTACGAAAGGAAGTAAGCAAAATGACTGATTTACAATGTAGCGTAACAAACTGTGTAAGCAATGAAAAGGCGATGTGCTGTCGCAATGATATCAAGGTGGACGGCGCTTCTGCCCAATCGGCTTACCAAACCTGTTGCCAAAACTTTGCCCAGCGTGGCACTTCTCTGACAAACTTTGTCGGCACCAGCAGGCCGAAAGCGGCAACAAATGTCAAGTGCGATGTTTCAAACTGCTACCACAACAAGGGAACACATTGTGACGCAAGCTCAATTTCGGTTTCGGGCGCCGGCGCCGTTGACATGCACGGCACCGAATGTTCTTCTTTCCGGTCCAAACACTAAAGCGTTACTCATCTTAGCTTTCTGAAATTTTAGGCACAAAAAGAGCCGACGGAAGTTTCCGTCGGCTCTTTGTTTAGTTTTT
>CAYJAS010000125.1:0-5141 GCA_964367895.1 uncultured Oscillospiraceae bacterium
CTTACCCTTACAAATATCGAAAGGAACTTGCAAATAATGGATAAAAATGTCTCACCGGTAGTGGTGCGTCGTATGCCGAGGTATTATCGACACCTGTGCGAGCTACACGACAAAAATATAGACCGTATATCTTCAAGCGCCCTCGCCGAGCGAATGAGCCTTACCGCCTCACAGGTCAGGCAGGATTTCAACTGCTTCGGCGGTTTCGGTCAGCAGGGTTACGGCTACAATGTGACCGATCTTAAGGCGGCTATAGCCGAAATACTGTGCATCACGGGCGAGCGCAAAGCTATATTGTGCGGTGCCGGAAACTTAGCGAGAGCGCTTATGAGCAATTTCAACTTTACAAAATGCGGTGTTTCGCTTGTTGCCGCCTTTGACTCTAACCCCTCTCTGTTTGATGTTGAGATGTTCGGCGTTCCCGTGCACTCAATTTCTACGGTAGAGCAATATGTTTCCGCACACAGCCCCGATATAGCTATTTTGACCTTGCCCAAAAGCGATGCCCACAAGGTGGCGAATATTCTTGTAAAATGCGGTGTAAAGGGCATTTGGAATTTCACCGGTACCGATCTCGAGCTTGATGACCCGGGGATACCGATTGAAAATGTACATTTTTCAGAGAGCCTTATGGTGCTCTCCTACCAAATTGATAGATAAAGGACGGCCAACAATTCATGAGCTTTTCAGCCGGACAATTTGATATAGCGGTAATAGGCGCAGGACATGCGGGAATAGAGGCGGCGCTCGCTTCGGCACGCATGGGATGCACCGTTCTTTGCGTGTGCACCTCGCTCGACGGTATAGGGAATATGCCGTGTAATCCCTCGATAGGTGGAACGGCAAAGGGGCAATTGGTCAGAGAAATTGACGCTTTGGGCGGCCAAATGGCACGCACAGCCGACGATACCTGTCTTCAATTTCGTATGCTGAACAGGGGCAAAGGCCCTGCTGTGCACTCTCCACGTGCCCAGTCTGACAGAATGGAATATCGCACCCATATGCGTGATGTGCTGGAGCACACCGACAATCTTGTGTTGGTGCAGGGGGAATGTGTTGACATTTTGACCGAAGGTAACAAGGTAAGCGGTATTGTACTCTCAGGCGGTGCACAATACTGCACCAAGGCGGTTGTGCTTGCAACCGGCACATTTTTGCGTGCAAAGACCTTTGTCGGCTCGGTAGTGCGTGATATGGGGCCGGACGGTATGTATGCCGCCTGCGACCTGTCGTCGGCACTCACCCGAATGGGATTTGAGCTTCGCCGTTTTAAAACCGGCACTCCGCCCAGGATAGACGGCAGAACGGTGGATTTTTCAAAAATGACACCCCAACGCGGTGATGATGACCTGTACTGCGGCTTTGCCTTTGGCTCGGGTGTGCCGAAAAATGTACTGACCTGTTATCTTGCCTATTCAAACGAGACTACCCACGATATTATACGAGCTTCTCTTGACCGTTCCCCGCTTTTCAGCGGAGATATAGAGGGGGTTGGGCCGAGATATTGCCCGTCCATTGAGGACAAAATTGTCCGCTTTGCCGATAAAAATCGGCATCAGCTGTTTTTAGAGCCTTGCGGTGAGCACAGCACCGAGTATTATTTGCAGGGCATGTCCACCTCACTGCCCGAAGATGTGCAAATTGCCTTTGTTCGCTCGGTGGAGGGCATGGAAAATGCCCACATTATGCGCCCGGGCTATGCCATTGAATACGACTGCATCGACTCTCGCTCCTTGACCGCCACCATGGAGGCACGGCAATTTCACGGCCTTTATTTTGCAGGGCAGGTCTGTGGAAGCTCGGGATATGAGGAGGCGGCGGCTCAAGGCCTTATCGCAGGCATAAATGCCGCATTGCAAATACAACAAAAGCCACCTTTCACTTTAAAGCGCAGTGATGGCTATATCGGCACTCTGATAGATGACCTTATTGTGCGTGGCGCCGACGAGCCTTACCGCATGATGACCTCACGCAGTGAATATCGCCTGATAGCCCGTCAGGACAATGCCGACAAACGGCTTATGCCCTACGGTGCGTCGCTTGGCCTTGTTTCGGCGCAGCGCCTGTCCGAATGTGAGCATGTGCAGACCCTTACAGCCACCGAGATAAAGCGCCTAAAAAAGATGGTGGCGCCCCCCAGCGACAGTGTAAATGCCTTTTTGGCTAAAATGGGCACCGCTCCGATAGTGCTACGTGGTGTGACCTTTGCCGAACTGTTGCGCCGTCCTCAAATCAACTACTCGGCGTTAGCGGAAATTGATGATGCCCGCCCCGAACTTCCACCGCAAGTATGCGAGCAGGTGGAAATTGAGATTAAATATGAGGGATATATCGAGCGACAGCTTCGTGAAATTGAACAGCAACGCAAGATGGAGGACAAGGCATTGCCCACAGACATTGACTACTTTTCGATAGCCTCGGTGCGCACAGAGGCCAGGCAAAAACTTGACAAGGTGCGCCCCGAAACCTTTGGGCAGGCCTCGAGAATTAGCGGTGTTTCCCCGTCTGACATTGCGGCACTTATGATACATCTTTCCGGAAAGGGCGGACAAAATGTTTAGAGAAATATTGAAATCGGGCTGTGACGAGTGGCAGATTGAGCTGAGCGAGCTCTCCCTCGACCGTCTGGAGCGGTTTATGGAACTGCTTATCGAAAAAAATCGGCTGATGAACCTTACCGCCGTCACAGAGCCTGAGGAAATTGCACGTCGCCATTTTCTCGACTGCCTGTTTTTGCTCAAATGCGCCGACTTAAACGGCAAAACGGTGCTCGACATCGGCAGTGGCGCCGGTTTTCCGTCGGTACCGCTCAAATGTGCAATACCCGCTCTTGACATAACACCGCTCGACAGCACGGCAAAGCGAATGGCATTTATCGAGCAGTGTTGCGTACAGCTTGAGCTTGACATGCACCCCATAAGCGCTCGTGCCGAGGAATATGTGGCACAGCCGGGGGTGAGAGAGAGCTATGATATTGTCACCTCACGTGCCGTGGCCTCACTTTCCGTGCTTTGCGAGCTGTCACTGCCATATGTCCGCCAAGGCGGAATATTCATGCCCATGAAATCGGCAAGCGACAACGCCAAAGCCGAAATATCAGAGGCGCAAAATGCGATAAAAGCGCTGGGCGGTGTTTTGCGTGAGGAAAAAAATTATAAAGTTCCCGGCCTTGAAGCGCAAAGCACTATTCTTATAATAGAGAAAATCGGCAAAACCCCCGACAAATACCCAAGGCGTTTTGCAAAAATCCGCTCGTCACCGCTGTGATTTTTTTGCACTGCACCCATTTTATTACTTTGACAGCACCGTTGTTATGTGATAAAATAAATTAATATTGTAATTTGTCCTTTTGGGTAAAGCGAGGTGTTCTTTTGAAAAAGATAAAAATTGCGGCCGTTGCGGTCGTTTTATTGATAGCATTTGCCGGGTTTGCCACTTTTGCAACCGGTGGCACTGCGGCCGATCCGCTTGTCACTTTGTCATATTTGGTGGACACCTGGTGGGAAGATATCACAGAAGATATAGATGAACAGGTCGACACTACCGAGCAGCAGGTGCTGGAAAACGCAGACGCAGACCTCGCCGTGCTCGACACCGATACAACGGCAAGGCTCGACCAAGTGCTTGCCGATGCCGTCACCGCTCGGGTTGCCGAGCGTGTTGCTGAGCGTGGAGTTTCCGGTGTGCAGTCGCAAGGCACCGAGATTTCGCTCGTCAAGGGTGAGCAAGTCGTCGGCGTGCCCGGTGCCGGAGTCATATTAAAGAGTGGCGAAGGTGTTATTGCAGGCCCTGCGGGCAGTGTTGTGGTAAATATCACCACCGGCTCCACCCGTGACCCGGGCTTTAAAATCGCCACCGGCATATACTATATGATAGTGGCAAACGACGGAAGCGGTATTGAAATAACCTCCGACACCGCTACCGCTATTGTGCTTGACGGTGGCCGTGTCCCCGGCAGATATGCACCGCAATACACCGCCTATGCAGAGGCATTGCGTTCGCTTGGGCTGTTCCTCGGCTCTGACAAGGGATTTGAGCTCGAGCGTGCCCCCACAAGGCATGAGTCGGTCATTATGCTTATCCGCCTGCTTGGCGAGGAGGCTGCAGCCCTCTCCTATGACGGGCCGACAAAGTTTGTCGACCTGCTCCCCGGCTGGGAGGACGGCACACGATATATTAAATACGCCGAGTACATGGGCTACTCTTACGGTGTCACCGAAAACACCTTTGGCCAAACAAGAGAGATCGACATACATTCCATGCTGACCTTGATTTTGCGCTCACTCGGTTATGATGACATCAATGACGATGATTTTGCGTGGGGCTCGACCGATTTGACCCTTGCCGTGCAAATAGGACTGCTGACACAAGCCGATTATGACGAGATAATCGAGTCGGGCTTTAGGCGTGACCATATTGTACTGCTGTCCTACAACGCTCTGAGCACCAAGATGAAAAACAGCGAAAACCTCCTTTCTGACAGGCTGATAGCCCAAGGGGTTATTACAGAGGACGGTCTTGATCAAGCATTTGAAATTGCCGGCGAATAATTTATTTTGCTATACTCGTAACACAATGCCCCTCCGTGAATAGTATGTAGTGAGAAATCTATTTAGGAGGTAAATGCTTCTATGTATTCCTGCAACAACTACCGTAGAGATGGCTTTTTCGCCAACTATCAAGCCTTTTGGATCATCGTGGTCATTGCAATCGTTGTCATTTGGGTACATTACGGACGATGGGATCGCAACCAGTGCATGCCCGAATGTGCACCCGTCGACAATTGCGGCAACCCCTGCTGCTGCTAACAAGTTCATATGTAAAAGGGCGAGGGTATTTCCCTCGCTCTTTTCTTGTGTACATATGATATGTGTATACCTATATATTATATGTGTGGCGAATAACGGTGTAGGGAATGTTACACCTGTAGGGGCGACCTGTGGTCGCTCGCCGGATTGTGCGACATTTGCGGTCACGGCAAGCCGTGACCCTACAGAGATGGCGAATAACGATGTAGGGAACGCTCTTGACCGTTCCGAAACGGCACGCATGCAATGGGTGCCCTACAGGTGTATCGTTTGCGCATTGTAGGGGCGATTCACGAATCGCCCGCCGTTTCCCCCGTCCTGTAGGGGCGACCT
>CAYJAS010000126.1:0-5111 GCA_964367895.1 uncultured Oscillospiraceae bacterium
AACAATTTATAATTGTTCCACCCAATTATTTACCGCTATCGAGATAACTTTGCAATATTATCGCCGCCGCGACGCTGTCCACACGTGCCTTTTGCTTGGCACGCTTTTTCCCGGCATCGGACAATATTCGGTTTGCCGTTATCGAGGTTCCTCGCTCATCCCACAGCACCACCGGCAGTTCAAATGCCTGCTCGAGCTTTTGAGCAAAGCGGCGTGATTTCTGCGCACGTTCGCCCTCGCTTCCATCCATATTGAGTGGCAGTCCGAGAACAATTTTTGACGGTTTTTCGGTCGCAATTTCGCTTTCAAGCATGGAAAGCAGCTGTGTGGCGCCGTTGTGTTTTAGGGTAAAAGAGCGGCCTGCGATAAATCCGCTCAAATCGGAAAAGGACACCCCTGTGCGGACATCGCCCAAGTCTATAGCCATAATTTTCATATAAATCTCCATTCTGTGCACAGCACAAATAGTTTGATAAATCTCCGATAGAATGGAGATTTTTTGGCATCTCGCCCTCCCTCGGGCGAGGCCTTTTATTATAATTTATAGGATTAGCGTGATTTTTCACGCTAATCACCTCGAAATAAATTAAACACTGGTTACGGGCGGCCAATGACCACCCCTACAGGTTGAGATTGCAACAAACACTCACCTTCCTCTACATAATAACAGAAAAACTTGTATTTGCAAAGGCTTTACATCTTGTCTGCTATACAATATAATATATATTACAAAAAACATCGGGAGGACTTGAAAAATGAGAGCATATGAAAGACTAATCGCATACACCAAGTTTGAGACGGCATCGGACGCCGAATGCCCAAATTGCCCGAGCACCGACTCACAGACCGACTTCGGAAAAGCGCTTGTTGAGGAGATGAAACAGCTCGGCATACAGACACCTTTTATAGACAAGCACAGCTATGTTTACGGCACAATCCCCGCCAATGTTGAAGGAGTTCCGACCATCGGATTTTTGGCGCACATGGACACGGTGCGAGATGTTCCCTTTGAAAATGTCAAAACCTCTGTGGTGGAAAATTATGACGGTGGCATTGTCACCTTAAATGAACAGCTTGGCATTACCCTTGACCCCTCGGAGTTTAGCGAGCTTGCCGGATATAAGGGCAAGAGCCTGCTGGTGACCGACGGTACAACTCTGCTCGGTGCCGACAACAAGGCAGGCATTGCCGAGATTTTGACCATGGCAGAGAAGCTTATCAACGACCCGAGCATCAAGCACGGCGAGATTAAAATCGGTTTCACCCCGGACGAGGAAATCGGCCGTGGCGCAGACCTTTTCGATGTCAGCGGTTTTGGCGCACAATTTGCCTACACGGTTGACGGCGGCGGCTTCGGCGAGGTTGAGTATGAAAACTTCAATGCGGCGGCGGCAAAGGTTGAGATAAAAGGTGTCAACATCCATCCGGGCACTGCCAAAAACAAGATGATCAACGCACTTGAAATCGCCGCTGAGTTTGAGAAAAAACTGCCTACTATGCAAAAACCGCAATTCACCGAAAAGTATGAGGGGTTTTTCCACCTCGTTGGGCTAAACGGAGTTGTCGAGCAGGCCGAGATGGCTTATATCCTGCGTGACCATGACGAGCAAAAGTTGGAGAGCAAAAAGGCAGTTATGCAAAAGTGCGCCGACATGCTCAATGAGGAATACGGCGAGGGCACCGTCAAAGTGAGCATTGTGGACAGCTACAGAAATATGCGAGCACAAATTGAGCCCTGTATGCACATTATCGACCTTGCTTATCAAGCGGTTGAGATGGCCGGAGGGCATCCGCACAGCATCCCCGTCCGTGGCGGAACAGACGGCGCTCGCCTCTCTTACATGGGGCTTCCCTGCCCCAATTTAGGCACAGGCTCTCACAATGCCCACGGCAAAAAGGAGTATGCAGTTATTGAGGATATGGACAACTGCGTACAGTCTATGATAAATATTTGCACCCTTTGGGCCGAAAAGAATACGAAATAATCAAAATGCACAGCACAAAACCACCTCATAAGAGGTGGTTTTGCCTTTTTTCTACATAATTTTGTTAATTTTAAAATTGTGTATTGAAAAAACTGCTGAAAATGGATATAATAAGATGAATGTAAATATGCTACAATATTTTGTTTAAATTTTAATGTATATAAGGAGCCAAAGATATGGCAAGAAACGACATAGGAATAGATCTCGGCACAGCGTCCATTTTGGTGTTCGTCCGCGGAAAGGGTATCACACTTTGTGAGCCTTCGGTGGTCGCCGTTGAAAAAAATACCGGTAAAATACTTGCGGTCGGTGCAGATGCGCAGGCCATGCTCGGCAGAACGCCGGGCAATATCGTTGCGGTCAGACCTCTGAGAGAGGGCGTTATCTCCGATTATGAGATGACCGAGAAGATGATCAAGGAGTTTATCAAAAAGGTGCTTGGCTTTAGACTTTTCAAGCCCAATTTGATTGTATGTATCCCCAGCGTCATCACAGAGGTTGAGGAGCGTGCCGTTATAGATGCTGGAATGCAGGCAGGTGCGCGCCGTGTATTCCTTATTGAAGAGCCTGTCGCCGCGGCTATAGGCGCCGGAATTGACATAGCAAAGCCAAACGGCAACATGATTGTAGACATCGGTGGCGGAACTGCTGACATCGCTGTAATCTCACTCGGCGGTATAGTTGAGTCGAGTTCTATTAAAATAGCCGGTGACAAGTTTGACGAAGCGGTCGTCAAGTACATTCGCCGTAAGCACAATGTGCTGATAGGTGAGCGCACGGCCGAGGATATGAAAATCAATATCGGCTGTGTTTACCCCTATGAGGAGGAGCGCAGTATGGAAGTCAAAGGCCGTTGCCTTATGACCGGACTTCCCAAAACCTTCTCTGTTACAAGCTCTGAGATGATTGAAGCCTTTGAAGAGGTTTCAAGCAAAATTGTCGAGGCTGTTTACTCGGTACTTGAGCGTACAGCTCCCGAGCTTGTCGGTGACATTGCGACAAACGGCATTGTAATGACCGGTGGTGGAAGCCTTGTATACGGTTTTGACAAGCTTATCGAAAGCAAAACCGGCATTCCCACCCGTGTTGCCGATGACGCTATTTCCTGCGTGGCATACGGCACCGGAAAGTCGCTTGACAATATTGAGGCAATGCAAGACGGCACCATGAACATCACACGCCGTAGGCAGATGATGTAACTCAATTATATATTTACCGCTCCGCCCAAAGTCGGCGGGGCGGTTTTATGCCAAGCGGCGATAAGCATATCGACCGCAGTGTGCGCTGTAAGTATAGATAGTGTTGATGCTATCTAAAAAACTTTTTTTAAAAAAATTGAATGTCATGAAATTTTTTGACCACCTCGTGCATTATTCAAGTGAAAGGAACAGTAAGAGATGTTGATGCTGATGCAAATCGCCGGAATTGAAAGCCCCGCGGCGCCACAGGTAACAGACGCAGATATAAGCGCTATTGCCAAAGGCGACAAGGAGGCACTTACCAGAGTTTACCACGCAACCAGCTCCGCAGTATATGGTTTTGCGTTGTCTATATTATGCAGTCACCACGAGGCCGAAGACGTGATGCAAGACTGCTACCTTCGGATATATGACAAAGCGGCCGATTATGTCCCCCAAGGTAAACCAATGGCATGGATACTGACTATTGTAAAAAACATGGCCTTCATGAAGCTTCGTGCAAGAAGCAAGGATGGCGGCCCGATTGAGGACAATGACAGCATTTATAATCCCGGCAGCTCGACTGAGGACAGGATAGTGCTCAAAGCGGCACTACTAAAGCTGAGCGAGCAGGAACGTCAGATCATCACTCTACACGCCCTGGGCGGTATGAAACACAAAGAGATTGCGCAAATGCTAAACTTGCCGCAACCTACCGTAATTACAAAATACCGCAGGGCCCTTAATAAACTTAAAGAAATTATAGGTGAAGGAGAGTAAGCAATGAATAATGTAGAACAAAAATACGCTGATGCAGTACGTCGTGCTACGCCCGATGTTCTGGACGCGGTGCTCTCCAAATGCACAAATGACGAAAGGGCACAAGGTGTAATTAACATGACAACTACAAACACAAACAATACCGCTAAAAAGGCGAGTAAATCGAGATTTAAATTGGCACACAAACTGGTCGCAGCTGCTGCTGCATTCGCACTTATATTCGGACTTGGCGGAACCTACTACAGCAGTATTAACGCGATTGAGTCAATCATTTCACTTGATGTTAACCCGGGCGCAGAGCTTTATATCAGCAAAGACGGCACAGTAAAAGAAGTTATCACCAAAAACCTCGAGGCTGAAATCGCAATCGGCGAGATGGATCTTATAGGCGTACCCTATGATGTAGCGATAAACGCAATTATCGGCGCACTTGTTTCAAACGGATTTTTAGATGCAGCAGACGATTTCCTTCTGATCAGCATTGACAACGATGATGATGCGGTCACAGCGCAACTCAAAAGCGAGCTGCAAGCCTCGGCCTCGGCCACTTTGGGTGCAAACGGACTTGTCTTGGTACAAGGTATTGACGATGACGACACCGAGCTTCAGGCTTTTGCAGAGCAACACTCTATAACCTTGGGCAAGGCACAGCTTGTTAAGGAAATCCTTGACACAGTCGAAAATGATGACAGCGCAACTACCACCTACACAGCAGAGCAACTTTCCGGACTTGGCATCGCAGAGCTTGCCGCACTTGCCACCGAAAAGGTAGAGCAAAGCGAAATTAAAGACCAGGTGCAAGATACAGTTGACCAAAAATATATCGGTGCAGAACGAGCACTTGAAATTGCAATAGCTTCGCAGCAGCTTACCGGCAACATCTTTGATCAAAAAGTCGACTTTGAGTATGAAGACGACTACGACGCAATGATCTATGAAGTCGAGTTCAATGCAATGGGTAACGAATACGATTTCGACATCGATGCAATCACCGGCACTATCCTCAAAACCGATATCGAAGTGGACGACGATAACGACGATGACGACAACACCGCAACCGCTCCGGCAAACCTGATCTCCGAGCAGGCAGCTAAAGATGCCGCACTTGCTCACGCAGGTGTCAGCGCAAGCGAAGTTACCTTTGAAAAGGTAGAGCTTGATGAAGATG
>CAYJAS010000127.1:0-5095 GCA_964367895.1 uncultured Oscillospiraceae bacterium
TCAACCGCATCGTGTATGACATCACCACCAAACCCCCCGCCACCGTCGAGTGGGAGTAATCCCTAGCGGCCCCAGATCTTGTAGTCATCGGGATTTTAAGGTTTTTTTGACTTTTATAATAAATATAATAATTATTAAAATTAGATTTTCTTTCTAACAAAACTATTTATATTAGAAAAGATTTAGCCCTTACTAATTAGCATCAGCTTGATTCTCACCCCTCATTTTTTCAAGTTCCAAACCCTTCTGCAATTTGTGAATAGTCCGGTACAAACACTTTTATCGCACACAAAAGCAAGCTGACGCTATAATGTCAGCTTGCTTTTTTTAGTGCTCGATTTTACTGTGTTTCTGCCGGTTTTTCGGCGATTATAACCGTTACATGCTCCTGGTTTTCATTTACAGTTATTTGGGTTCCGTCTTTATACCAGACCGATTCTCCGTCTTGCATGTCACCATAGCGGTCACTGACATCGTCAACCCAGTTTTGATACATCTCTTTTTCTGTCACCAGATTGATTTGCTTTATTGTGCCATCTGCCTCAAGGCTGACCGATATTTCAGACTGTTTGCCAAGCATGTCCACTTGATATTTGCGCATCGTGTCGCTACTGTCACCCTCTGCACTGCTTACATTTAAAAACAGAGCGTCTAAGTCACTTTCTTTCATGCCGATAAGCGACACTAAGTGGTCGATATTTATATCGTTAGCACCACCAAGCTCGGGGGATAGCGGCTCCGTGCCCATATCGTCGGTTTTTTCGTCATCTTTTGACGTGTCCTCTTGCGATGTGTCTTCGCCCTCTTGATCATCTTGCCCTTCAGCATCTGTACCGAGGTCATTATCCTCCGTGGGCAAATCGTCTGTCTTGTCAGGCTCATCGCCCATACTACAGCCTATCAAAATGGTTGCGGTAAATAAAGTCGCAAGCATTAGCGCTATAATTTTCCTATTCATGGCAATCCTCCTTCATTTTATATTGCGGTTTTAGTTTTTGCAATAATGAGAGGGCAATACCTGAAAAATTATTGATATACATGCAAAAAACACCACTAAATGTAAACATTCAGTGGTGTTTTTATTACTGTTTATTTTCATCTAAAAATGACATAATAGCACTTGCAATCGCCTGTGCATACCCGTCAAAATTGTCGACAAATGCTTCATTATCCTGTTCACTGTCCATAAATCCAAGCTCCAGCAGGCAGGCCGGCATCTCTGTCTGACCGACAACTAAATAATTTGAGTTTGAATTGCCGGCGGTGCCCTTTTTGACTCCCCTATCTTTTGTAATCCCGACATCTTTCAAATTGTCCAGTATCTGCTCAGAGAGGTCAATTTCCAAGCTGTCCGGGTCACTGTCTATCCAAATTTCAAATCCGGTGCCTCCACCTGCATTTCGGTGGAAGGATACAAAAAGGGTTGCATTTGCATCATTTGCAATTTGGGCGCGATGCTCGAGCTCTACGTCTGTATCGTCCTCTCTGGTCAGTAGCACTTCAATATCTTGCTCCTGTAAAATCTCGGCGACTGCAAGTGTCATTTCGAGGTTATCGTCCTTTTCAAGGCGATCAAAATAGGCCGCTCCGCTGTCATCTCCCCCGTGCCCCGCGTCCAGACAGACTAAAATATCCCCTTCCGGAAGCTGAACCTGCTCGGGCTCAGGCTGCCTGTCTTGTTCGCTCAGCAAAGAAACCCCCAAGGTTATCGCTAAAACCGCCGCAAGCACTATCACCGCAACTGCAATTAATTTGTTTTTCCCCACAAGCATACCTCTATATCTTTCGAATACTATTTATTATACCAAGTTAAATGAGATAAATCAAACAAAATCGCACAAAACGCAATACTACATGAACAATATCAGGCTGACTGCCATAATCGCCATGCCCAGTACGAAGCCGATTATTGCTAAGCTGTGCTCGCCGTATTCCTCTGCCGCCGGTAAAAGCTCATCTATGCTGATATAAACCATTATTCCGGCGACGGCGGCGAATATCAGGCCAAAGACCTCATCTCCCATAAAACGTACAATTGCAAAATAACCGACTATTGCACCCAGTGGCTCTGACAATCCCGACAAAAAAGACAAATTAAATGCCTTTTTCCTGCTCCCTGTGGCGTAATAAATGGGTGCGGCCACCGCTATTCCCTCCGGAATATTATGAATTGCTATTGCAACCGTTATTGCAATTCCGGTCTGCGGGTCTTCAAGTGCAGAGATAAAAGTTGTAAGCCCTTCGGGGAAATTATGTATTGCTATGGCGAGTGCCGTGAAAAGCCCCATTCTGATCAATTGCTGTTTGCTGTTGTCCTGCTCTATGCTGTCTACCGCACGCACTTGCTGCTTATTGGTCGCTGACGGCATTAATTTGTCAATTGCCGCTATTATAGCAATGCCGACGAAAAAGCCAACGACCGCTATTATTGTTGCAGTACGCTCACTGTAGATTGTGCCGAGCGACTCCACCGCCTTTGGCAGTATTTCGACAAAGGACACATAGAGCATTACCCCTGCCGAAAAGCCGAGCGCACCTGAGAGAAATGCCCTATCGGTACGCTTAGTAAAAACAGCTATCCCGCTGCCGATGCAGGTCGACAAACCTGCTATCAGCGTCAGGCAGAATGCAAATAAAACATTGTTCTGCATAGTATTTTGCCTCCTAATGGGGCAAGTGTCAATAAGCCCCGTAAAATCAACAAGAAAAAATACGAACGGAACAATTCCGTTCGTATTTTTATACTATGCGCTATGCAATTATTTTGTGAGCGGGAAGAAGCATGAAACAAAGTGATTTGGTGAAATCTCTTTGAGTTCGGGCTCTGCACCCAAGCAGGTGTCTTTGCAATAATTACAACGGTTTGCAAAACGGCAAACTGCGGGCGGCTCTATGGGCGAAGTGATCTCGCCTTTGAGCAAGATACGGTCGCTCTTTGCTCTGATATTTGGTACCGGAATTGCGCTGAGCAGAGCTTGTGTATAGGGGTGGGTGGGGTTTGCAAAAAGCTCCTCAGCCGGTGCTTTCTCTATCAGCTTTCCGAGATACATAACGGCGATATCATCCGAGAAGTGGTTAACAACGCTCAGGTCATGGGTGATGAACATATAGGTCAGACCCATGCTGTCCTGAAGTTCCTTCATCAAATTGAGTATCTGTGCTTGAATGGAAACGTCAAGCGCCGAAACCGGCTCGTCACACACGATAAACTTGGGATTTAAGGCAAGGGCACGTGCGATACCGATACGCTGACGGCGTCCACCGTCAAGCTCATGCGGATATGTGTTTATAAGGCGCTCTGCAAGGCCGACTATGCTCATTATCTCGGCAACCTTGGCCATACGCTCTTGCGGGCCGCTGTACAGGTTGTTGATGATCATGGGCTCCATAATCGTCTGGCTAACCGTCTTACGAGGGTTGAGCGACGAAAACGGATCTTGGAAGATGATTTGCATCTCTTTGCGCTTTTTACGCATTTGCTCTTTGTCATAATTGAGGATGTTCTCACCCTCGAATATAACCTCGCCTTCATGGGGCTCGAGCAGGCGCAGTATTGCACGTCCGGTTGTCGATTTTCCGCAACCCGACTCGCCAACGACGCCCAAAGTCTTACCTTTGTCGATGGTAAAGGTTACATCATCAACGGCGTGGAGCATACCACGGGAGGTTCTAAAGAATTTTTTTAGGTTTTTGACTTCAATCATTGCATTACTCATTTCCCGATCAGCCCACCTTCCTTGATATTGCTTTCATTGTACAAAAAGCACTCGACATAGTGTCCATCGTTTCTGTAAACTTTGCTGGGGCGCTGTGATTCGCAGATGTCGAGCGCATAATCACAACGGGGGCAGAATACACAGCCCTTGGGAAGATTGCTCGGGTCGGGCATGAGGCCTTTGATGGGCTTCAGCTTCGCTTGGCGATCTTCAAGGTTGGGCAGTGAGTTAAACAAACCCTCTGTATAGGGGTGACGTGTGTTTTCAAAGATGTCCTCAAGGTTGCCGTGCTCGATAACTCGTCCACCATAGATTATGGAAACTTTGTCGCAGATTTCGGCGACAATTCCAAGGTCATGGGTGATCATAAGCATGGAGGTGTTATAGTCTGTCTTGAGTTTTTTCATCATTTCAAGCACCTGCGCCTGAATTGTAACGTCGAGCGCAGTGGTCGGCTCGTCGGCTATCAGCAGGCTGGGGCTACATGCAAGGGCAATAGCTATAACCACGCGCTGTTTCATGCCGCCCGAGAACTGGTGCGGGAAGTCTTTTCCACGCTCTCCGGGGATGCCAACCAGCTCAAGCATTTCGCGAGCCTTTTCAAGTGCTTCGGACGCTTTGAGGTCTTCGTGTATCTCAATAACCTCTGAAATTTGCTCCTCAACCGTCATAACAGGGTTGAGAGAGGTCATCGGGTCTTGGAAGATCATCGAAACCATTTTCCCGCGGATCTTTTCCATTTCCTTCTCGGTTTTTTCAAGGACATTTTCACCGTTGACCAAAATTGTGCCCTGTGTGATAACGCCGGGAGGATTGGGAATTAGGTTTAGTATCGAAAGGCCTGTTGTCGTCTTGCCTGCGCCGGTCTCTCCGACCAGTCCGAGGGTTTTACCCTCCTCAATACGCAAATCAAGGCCGTTTAGCGCCTGGACGACACCGTCATCTGTGCGGTACTCGACATGCAGATTTGTGATGTCAAGCTCATATTTTACATTGTTGTTCTCACTCATATTGATGCCCCCTTACTTCAGTCTGGGGTCAAGGGCATCTCGAAGCCCGTCACCCAATAGGTTGAGAGAGAGAATTGTTACCATGATTGCAAGGCCGGGGAAAAGTGTTAAGTAGCTACTTTCCGCAATATAGTTACGGCCGGCTGACAGCAAATTGCCCCACTCGGGTGCCGGCGGCTTAACTCCAAGACCAAGGAAGCTTAGACCTGTTATGGTCAAAATAGCACTTGCAACGTTGAGAGTTGCCTGAACGATAACCGGTGCAAGGCTGTTGGGGATAACGTGCACCAAAATTATGCGTGAGTTTTTTGCGCCGATGGCACGAGCAGCCTCGATATACTCAACATCTCTGACCGTGATAACCGAGCT
>CAYJAS010000128.1:0-5071 GCA_964367895.1 uncultured Oscillospiraceae bacterium
CCCCCTAGCGCTTTTGCCTTAGGGAATGCAGGAAATTGTGCCACTGTGTGTGAGTATACGTCGTCTGCGGACGAAAGGTGCTCGGATTTATGTGTGACACCCTAATGTGTCACGCTTAGCCCAAGGCGGGCGAGTATTGCCTCCTCATATGCACGCATTGTCGCCTTGTTTTGCCCTTCATCTACATGGTCAAAGCCGAGCAAATGCAAAGTGCTGTGCACCGTCAAATATGCGCACTCACGTGCGAAACTGTGCCCAAAGGTCTCCGCCTGTGCTCTTGCGGTGTCAACGCAAATTACAATGTCACCTATAGATGCAAGCCCATTCGGATAGCTTATCATATCCTTTGGCGGTACTCCCTCTTTGAAATCATAAGCCGGAAAGGACAGAACATCGGTGACCTTGTCGGTCATGCGGTGCTCGCTGTTGAGTTTTTTAATTCGCTTTGCGTCCACAAAGCTGATTTCTGCCATAGCGTCGAAATCGTAATTGAAATAGATGAAGGTTGCCTTTGCCGCTATACGCACAAGCCTTGCCACACCGGGGGAGGCTTGTCCCTGCATGTCAATCTTTAATTTTCCCATTTCGCTTTCCTCTCCCTCTCAGGCTTGTCGCCGAGTTTTCACTGTGCCGCTCATATGCTTTTATAATCTTGGCCACCAATTCATGTCTGACCACATCTTTATGATCAAGTTTGCAAAGCCCAATATCGTCCACTCTTGCAAGCACAGTTGCCGCCTCTTTCAGTCCGCATTTTTTACCCGAGGGCAGATCTATCTGGGTTATATCGCCCGTTATAACCACCTTTGAACCAAATCCAATACGGGTCAAAAACATCTTCATCTGCTCGGGCGTGGTGTTTTGCGCCTCATCGAGTATGATAAAGGCATCGTCAAGGGTTCGCCCCCTCATGTAGGCAAGGGGCGCCACCTCAATATTCCCTCGCTCCACATATCGCTGATGGGCTTCTGCGCCCAGCATGTCAAAAAGAGCATCGTAAAGTGGCCTCAAATACGGATCTACCTTATTTTGCAAATCACCCGGTAAAAAGCCGAGGTGTTCACCTGCTTCGACAGCCGGACGTGTCAGAATAATCCTGTTCACTCGTTTTTCTCTAAAGGCCGCAACGGCACAGGCAACAGCAAGGTAAGTTTTTCCCGTTCCCGCCGGCCCGATACCCAAAGTCACCGTATTTTCATTTATCATATCAACATATTTCTGCTGTCCCACCGTCTTTGCTTTGACCGGTCTGCCCCTGGTAGTGACGCAGATTACATCTTTGCCCATTTGCTCTATTTTGTCCTCCTGCCCGTCTTTGACAAGAGAGATGATATAATTGACATTTTGCGAGCTTATCTGTTCTCCCCGTGCGGCAACACGAAGAAGAGCAAGTGTCGCCGACTTTGCACGCAGTACATTTTCAGCTTCGCCTACAATTTTCAGCTCTGTATCCCTATTGATTATTTTAACTTCATACTCACGCTCAAGCATTTTCAGATTTTCATCAAGCGATCCGAAAAGATTGATAATATGCTCTATTCGGTCGACGCTAATCGTTTGTTCTATCATAGCTTTCCTCCGCAAGCGGTGCTTTTTGCCCCGCCGTTATCAAATATTCTGTGCTTAGGCTTGCCGTCAAAAGCCCTTGCCTAAGCTCTGTCTCAAAGCTGTCATTTTGAAGCTGTGCCTGTGGCAATGTGAGGGCAAACATCTCAAGTGCACGGGTGTAAAGATGCTCACTCGCCGCCTGTTCCTCCACGCTGACATAAGAAGGTGTGCACTCTACCCAAGTTTCCTTTATAATGGCTATGGGCAGGCGAAAATCCTCGTGTAAACTGAGGTAATTTCTCTCTACAGTCTTATAATACCACTCATAGGGTGATTTTTCAACACTATGCGCATCAAATCTCATGTTTCCGATGACAAAAGAATATGTTGTCTTGCTGTTTCCTGTTTCTATCGGTAAAATATACTCGCTCAGCATAACTATTTGTTGCTCGCTCCACACTCTCAAATCGGCTTGAGCCTGTGCGTGTACATACCACACTCTGCCGTGTGTGTCTGCCAAAGTTCCCGATGCCAGCCTGTCGCCGCTTTGCACCGTTTGCCCGACCTCTGCTACCGCTCTGCCCTCTGTAACCCGTAGCCGCTCGATAACCCCATCGTATTGGCTGATAATATCACAGGGCATATCGCTCGCTATCCCCTCCGGTGTCTGCATTTTTTCCTCTATCTCCACACGGGCGTGCGTGCCTTGCAAATTGACCGCTAACCAGCTTATATTGTCGCTTGCACTGAGCACTTTATTTTTAATCTCGTCGGAGTCAACCGCACCGAGAGCTGTTCCCGTTTGCAGTCCGTTTTGTGCCAAGATTTCAAGCACCGCTCTCTCGCTCAAGTTTTCACGCCCGATTATCTCTATCGTCCAAACAAATCCTGACAGCGCCCAAATGATCGCCACGCACAGCAATGCTCCTCCCCACAGAAAAAATCGTCGGGTAAGTGCTCTGCCCACAAATGGAAACCCCTGTTTTTTTATAACTTTTACCGTACACATGGAACGTGCGGCCCATCTACCTATGATAAAAAAAGCAGTCACCGACACGGTGGCCTCGATTTTACTGTCATCTATTCGTTTTATATCCCAAAAATCGGCTTTTTTCACGGCGCACAGGTTCAAAAATCGCTCGATTGCCGCCCCTTCTACCGATATTCGTACGCTTCCTTTTAGATAGTTTGACATCTCAACAAGCATATTACTCCCCCTCCCTCAGCAGTTTTACACTTTCAATTATCCCCTTAATGCGCAGATATCGCTCGCTCATTGCTACAATATACAAATTGCTACCTGTCACCTCGATCGTCATCGCCTTTGCCGCAATGCAAACACGGCTTTGCCCATATTCGATTATTCCTCTGTGCTCACTTATCAGCACCCGATTGTGCTCCAGTTCAACATGAACAAGACCGAGTATAGCACCCTCGGGCAGTTCCATAGCCCTTGTCGCAAGGGATAACACTCTATTTGGCTTAGTTTTTTTCTTCATTCATTACCTCCGTACTCGGTGAATATAATTACATATGATAATTATATTAATAATCGGGAGGTAGCATGACATACAATAGCTTAAAATCGCGCCTTGGAACCGCTGTGCTCCAGCTTTTGTGCGCGGCATTTGCAATCGGGCTTGTTCTTTGGGGCAAGGATACCGCTCAGGCGGCACAGCAGGCACTTGTCCTTTGCGCAACTGTGGTCATTCCAAGCATTTTTCCCTTTTTCATAGCGTCAAGTATGATTAACGAAAGCGGTCTTTCGGCTCGGCTTGGCAGGCTGTTATCACGCCCGATGTCTGCCCTCTTCCGGTTGCCCGGCGCATGTG
Source organism: uncultured Oscillospiraceae bacterium (assembly GCA_964367895.1). Lineage (GTDB taxonomy): Bacteria > Bacillota > Clostridia > Oscillospirales > Butyricicoccaceae > CAYJAS01. Next base: position 3,381 of record CAYJAS010000128.1, read on the forward strand.
CCCCGGTGATTATCATGGGCATTTTAGGCGGCTATCCGGTCGGAGCACGGGCGGCGGCAGAGAGCTATCGCACGGGAAATTGCACTGAGCATCAGGCAAATGCTATGCTAACATTTTGCAACAATTGCGGCCCGGGTTTTGTCATAGGCGCTGTCGGCGTGGGTATGCTGGGCAGTAGCTCACTCGGCGCTATGCTATACTGCGTGCATGTGCTTTCGGCACTGCTGATAGGCGTCTTTTTGCGGTCAAAAAACAAAAAAATGCTTCGCTCTTTGCCGCCCATCGGCTCCTCTCCTAAATCTTCCTTTTCGGGTGCTCTTATCCGCTCGGTTTCAAATGCGGCACAGAGTATGTTATATGTCTGTGCTCTGATTGTGCTCTTTTCGGTGCTTATGCGCATGATATCGTTGTCGGGCGTTTTACCGCAAAACAGCACTTTAGGTGCACTGCTGATCGGCTCCCTTGAGGTGACAAACGGAGTGTTTTCCGCTTCTAAACTTCCGGGAATTGAGGCGCTTTGTGCCATTTCGCTACTGCTCGGCTGGGGCGGACTTTCGGTGCATTTTCAAGCTTTTGAGCACATTCATGCCTCAAAACTCAGTGCAAGGCGCTACCTGCTCGGCAAGGCGTTGCATGGGCCGATAGCGTCACTTCTGACTGCTATCGCAGTGCAGATTTTGCCCGACAGCGCCGTTCACAGTTGGGTGGAGCTCCCCATGCCGATTTTACCGATTGCCCCTATTGACAATTATATGCTTTATGGGCAACTGAAACTTGGACTTGCAATGCTCGGCGTTGTTTTACTCGCCGCCATGATTTTTCATTGCAAATACCCCGACGATGATATATAATTACTATATATCATCATGTTTTAAACTGTAATCGGAGGGCTATCATGGCACTTTTTGACAAAGAAATACGCAAAATATGCGCTTATTGCGCAAATGGTGAAGATTTTTTAACCGAGCAGGTGCTATGCTCAATTCACGGCCCTGTCGGCGAGCATCATCACTGCCGCAAATTTGAATATGATCCATTGAGAAGAAACCCACCTTTGCCACAAACCCTTAAATCGGTGCAGATACTAGATTTGGATTTTGAAAAGGAGTAAATCTGTGAAATTTGTACCGATTACACCGCAAAATCTTGAGTTTGCCCTAACTATTCAACGCGAAATATTTCCGCATGAAGATGCACGTGCAAACTATATGGAGGCGATAAACCCCGAGCCATCCTATATCGAAAAGCTGTATTTTATTGTTTATGACAATGATAATGCTGTCGGCCTGACCGGATTATACGCAATCACCGATTATCCGGATGATGCTTGGTTGGGCTGGTTCGGCGTTCGTGCCGAGCACCGACGCAAGGGTTATGCCTCCAAAATTATGGAGCATTATTTTTCGCTTGCAAGTGAAAAAGGCTATAAAACGGCACGCCTTTATACCGATGGGGTAGACAACCCCGAAGCCTGTATTTTTTATGAACGCATGGGCATGGTCGGCGAGCAATACGCTCGTGAAGATGAGAGCGATTTTATCAACCGTGCCACATGGGTATACTCAAAACCGCTTGATAACACACCGCTTGTTCCGTGGAACAACAGACCGCTTAATCTCACCGAGCAAGTGGATTTAGCAGGCGGAGAACATTGGTAAATAAACAAAACACCCCGAAAGGGGTGTTTTGTT
>CAYJAS010000129.1:0-4972 GCA_964367895.1 uncultured Oscillospiraceae bacterium
CATCCAATGTTTAGAAAAATTGCAAGCATATTAAAAATATAAAAAAGGAGCAAAGCTTTGGAGATACTTAAAGAACGAATTAGAAAAGACGGAGTTGTAAAACATGGCAACATTTTAAAGGTCGACTCTTTTTTAAACCATCAAATGGATATTAAGCTTTTTAACGAAATCGGAAAAGAATTTAAAGAGAGGCTTAAAGACGTTAAGGTGGATAAAATTTTAACAATAGAAGCTTCCGGAATAGGCCTTGCCGTAATAGTGGCTCAATATTTTGACGTGCCTGTTGTTTTCGCCAAAAAATCGCAGTCCATTAATTTAGACGGAACAGTGCTTTGCGCAAATGTGGAAAGCTTTACCCACAAAAGAATGCACAGCGTTATTGTTGCGAGCAGATTTATTTCTCCCGGCGAAAATATTCTTATTATAGACGACTTTTTAGCTAACGGATGTGCGGCTCTTGGCCTATGTCAAATAGTAGAATCGGCACATGCTAATATTGCAGCTATCGGAATTATTATAGAAAAAGGTCACCAACAGGGTGGAAAAGTGCTTAGAGATAAAGGCTATCGTGTTGAGTCTTTAGCCATTACAGATGAAATGAACGCAGAAGACGGAACAATTACATTTAAATAATCAACCTTGCATATCTAATTTAATTTCAATGGAAAGGCATAGCATAAATGAAAAAAATTATATCCATATTAACGGCAGTGTCGCTTACACTATCGCTGAGTGCGTGTAGCATACATAGCGATAGCGCTTCTGATGAGTCCGGCGGGCAAATTAAGCTTACCGACCAAGCAAACAGAGAGGTAATTTTAGAAAAGCCGGCAGAGACAATTGTCAGCGCATATTATATAACCACTTACACCTCGGTCGCTTTAGGCCTTACCGACAAGCTTATTGGAATCGAGAAAAAGGCAGAATCAAGACCGATTTATTCTTTAGCCGCAAGTGAGCTTTTAGATGTTACGCAGGTAGGCTCTTTAAAAGAGTTTAATATAGAGGCGGTGGCAGAGCTTCATCCTGAACTTGTTTTAATGCCAATATCTCTTTTAGAGCAAGCAAATATTTTAGAAGATTTAGGCTTAACGGTATTAGTTGTAAACCCGGAAACACGAGAAGGCCTGAGCGAGATGATTGTTAATATCGGAAAGCTAACGGGTAGTGAGGAGAGAGCGCAGGCGCTTATAGAGGCACAAGACGAGATCTACGCCACCATAGAAACGCTGGTGAAAGATAAAGAAGCGCCTAAAGTGTATATGGGTAGCAACTCTGCCCATTTAGAGACAGCCACCTCACTAATGTATCAGGACTTTTTAATTACCCACGCCGGCGGACAAAATGTTTTCTCACACTTAGAAGATAATTACTGGAGCGCTGTGTCTTACGAGGCAATTTTAGAGCAAAATCCGGATTATTTTATTATTCCCCCGGCTGCCGGTTACACTGTGCAAGACGTGCTAAATGATACCGCTCTCAGCGATTTAAACGCCGTTAAAAATCAACAGGTTTTTAAAATGCCCGAGGGATTTGAAGAGATTGACTCCCCTGTGCCGTCAGGTGTTTTAGGCGTTTATTGGCTTGCTGTTACTCTCCATGGTAACAAGCAAGATGTAATGGATTACGAAAACACTTTTAGCGAGTTTTATAAAGAATTTTATGGCTTTGATGTAGCCTAAACCCACTGCCTCATGTAGTGATAAAAAATTATGAGAAAGGCAAGGTGCAGTAAAAATATGAAAAACAAAACACAAATGATTTTTCTAACAACTGCTTTACTGCTCCTTTCTCTCATTTTTTTATCTATTACTATGGGCAGTTTTTCTTTAAGTTTAAGTGAGATTATAGGCATTTTAAAAGGCGATTTATACGACACTATAGAGCACAGAGTTTTTTACACTTTAAGGCTACCTCGTACAATTATGGCTTTAATTACAGGCATGGCCTTAGGAATTTCCGGCGGGATTTACCAAACTATTTTTAAAAATCCACTTGCCTCGCCCGATATTACCGGTGTTGCCTCCAGTGCATCTTTAGGGGCAGCGGTGGCAATTGTAGCTCAGGTGTCTTCTCCTATTTTAGTTATACTGCTCTCGTTTGCAGGTGGAATGCTCTCCATTGTTGCTTTAATTTTTTTAACATATTTAACAGGGGTAAAAAAGCTCAGCAATTTTTTATTTGCCGGAATTGTTATTAAATGCTTAGCCGATGCGGGGCTTATGATTTTAAAAACGCTTGCCGATCCCCAAAGCCAGCTTGCCTCAATAGAGTTTTGGATAATGGGAACACTGGCGAATGTTACCGATGAAAAACTTATGCTTCCCCTTTTGGGAATAGTAATTTCTATCGTAATTTTGCTGCTTTCACACACGCAAATAACTATGCTTAATTTAGGAGATGAAAACGCCAAGGCAAGCGGGCTAAACCCAGTATTTTGGAGATTTTTCCTTTTAATTATAACAACATTTATTGTCTCTTGCGCCGTTTCTGTTGTTGGCACAGTCGCTTTTGTTGGGCTGATTGCTCCTCATATTGCGCTTATGCTCACTAAAAAAAGGGGCTTTATGTTTTTGTTTATGAGCATGTCTGTAGGCGCTATAATTACAATTTTTGCAGACATTATCGCAAGGTCTGTTTCTGCCGGTGCCGAGCTTCCGCTAAGCATTCCAATAGTAATTATCTCTGTGCCAGCACTCATTTTTTTAGTATTTAAAGCAAGGAGGGATTTTTAGTGGAAACTGTTCTCAGCGTTAAAAATCTATCTGTTGGCTATAAAAACGAGGTAATAAAAAATATTAGCTTTGATGTTTACAAGGGCGAAATTGTAGGAGTGTTAGGACTTAACGCCTCCGGCAAATCCACACTTTTAGGAGGCCTTTGTGGTATTAATAAGCTTTTTAGTGGAGAAATCTTTGTAGAAGGTATAAAAATAAACTCTCTTTCCAGCAAAAAAAGAGCTAATTATATAAGCTACTACACCCAAAGAACCCCTGCTGTAGAGGGGCTTTTGGTGAGGCAAATAATTGGAATGGGCACCTACTCAAAAAACTCCGGCATTTTTTCTTTATCTAACTCAGAGGAAAAAAGCGACACAATAAACGCTTGTGCTAAACTTTTTAAAATAGATCATTTGCTTGACACCGATGTCTCAAAACTTAGCGAAGGTCAACGCTCTTTAGCCTTTTTAGCAAAAATTTTTGCGCAAGACACCCCTATAGTGTTGTTAGATGAGCCTGATAACAATCTTGATTTTTTAAATACTCATAATCTTTTTAAGGCGTTCAAAGCTCAAATAGAGGAAAAAAATAAAAGCGCAGTAATTGTTCTTCACAACCCTGCGCTTGCGCTTAATTATTGTAGCAAGTTAATTATAATTAAAAATGGTGAAATTGCTGGTGAGGTGTCTACTATTAATTGTAGCATAAGCAGCATTGAAAAGGTTTTAAGAAATGTATACCCTAATATTATTATTAATAAAGATAAAGCTACCGATACTTTTTACACCGTATTTAACGGGTAAATAAAATGCGATACTACTTAATTAATTCAGATAAGCGTCCCAATTAAATATTTAAAATGCCTTTACACAAACAAGAGGAAGAGGGTTATTATTCCATTAAATCTGTAATGAGTTAACAACCCTCACCCCTTGCCGGATAATCGCTAAAAAGCTATTTAATATTTACAACAAATTCTTCGCTTATTGCAACGAACTCCCCCGGAACATCAGGGTTAATATGATTTGCATAAACTTTTAGTGTAAATGATTGCACTTGCTCTGTCAGTGTGTACTCGCTATTATCAATCAAAAACTCGCCGCCATATCCACCTTCTCTAATAGATGCCGAGTGGAAAGTTACTGCATTTCCCAAATTGTCAACACCTATGACCTTAAAGCTGTTATCAAATAGCATATACTCTGTTGAGTAAAAAATACTTGTGCTAACCGGGTTGATTGTAAGTGTTTCTACGACAAAAGATTCGCCATTACCAACTTCTACAGGTAGACCGATTTCATAAGTGCTGGTGTTTTGCGAAAGCTCGTCACCATTTGTTGTGAATTTAAAACTCCAATGTTCTTTTATTTGCTCGCTATTCACTTGAGCTCCGCTAATTTTAACATTAATGTCCATATCGCCTTCAAACTTTTCTTTAAGCATAATTACGCTGACAAATTCAACTGTATTTTCATCTATGTTTTTCTGCGAACCTTGTTTAGCGGCATTTATCCATTGGCCGTTAATGTAAAGGTCAAGGTATGGCGCCCAATAAGTGCCGTCTTCAACAATTCCATCTTCAATGGTCAATGAAGTCGATACAATAAATTTATTGTTTTCTCGATCATATACAACTTCGCCGAGCGCAGCAGTAATTCCACCGTTTGTTTCACTTTGGTTAACCATTGTAGCATAACTTTCTAAGTTGTTATTTATCCCCAAGATATCAGCAATGCTATGTGCAATCGGGTTTGTTGTTGCAAAAGCACTCACGCTTCCAAATGATGCTGTCAGCACAAGTGCAAGGCTTGCAACGGTTGCAAGCACTTTTATTTTAAATTGTTTGTTACGGTTTGACATTTTTTCTTTCTCCTTCAAAAGCTTATGCTTTAATAAATCATTATTTAGTATTTTGTTTTTTTCGTCCTGCGTTAATTGGCAAACTTCATATTCATCTGTCTCAGTTTCTACTTGGTTTAATAAATCGTAAATATTTTTTTCCATTTTAATCACTCTTCCTTCCTAAAAATGTACGCAATTTCTTTTTACCTCGTGAAACTCTGTTGTAAATTACACTGCTTGATAAGTTCAAATCTTTGCTGACTTGCTCCATTTCGTCTTGATGTAAATATAGTCTCCTAAAAATTGCCTTGTCTTGCTCGCTTAAACTTTCGATAAGCTCTTCAAAAGCCGCATTATTTTCTATCTCTAACAGAGTATTCTGCGCTTTTTCATCAACTAAATCATATGCA
>CAYJAS010000130.1:0-4852 GCA_964367895.1 uncultured Oscillospiraceae bacterium
GTTTATGTGAATGGAGACTTAACCATTGAGATGGAATCACCAACACCAAATTGTTTTTTCGAGCCCGGTCAAGGGACAGTAGATGGTTTATTCTATAATATCTATGCAGAAGGGAATGTGAATATTAAATATGGTGTGAATATGACAATGAGGAGTGCATTTGATTCGGTAGTAGTCGGAGTACATGCTAATCAGATGTATATAGACCAAGGATATGTTTTTATCTCAGTAGGAGCTGATGGAGCATATTGTACAGATGTATCGAACATTCTTATGAATGGAGGGGGGTTGGTTTTAGAGGGAAGTGGTATCGCAAATAAATTGTTTATGAATTCGAATGCGACCATAGAATCAATAGCGCAACATTGGGCAATAGATGAGATAACACCAGGCCAAGATTTAACGCAGTTAGATGCTCTTCGGATTTATGGTCCAGTAGGGAAAGCGGGAGATATACCGAGAGTGATGGGTAGCTCATTAGATCATAGTTATCCTCTGTGGATGTATGTTCAATCAAGCAGTGAAGGGGAAGCGGTTTTCCAATCCAGTATCGATCCCAATACAGAAGAATTGATATGGTTCGGGGATATTTCGGCAATTGGTGTTGAAGGGGCTAATAGAGTGCAGATGTATATCGGGGATATGTATCAAGGAGATGGAACAGACCTGAAGATTATGCATCAGTATACGGCAACTAATTATCAGACAATGGCAGAGATGTACAAAGAGTTGAGAACATATGTCCCTGGTGATAATGTAGTGAAGGAATATGACTTCGGTATTTCAGGAACGAGAGATATCACGGTAAATATGTCTTATGATGCGGCGACAGGTTGGGTGACACTGGACGGAGTAGAAGGACTATCACCATTTGCGGTGGTTGTATCTAAGCCAGTTACACAATGCACAGTGAATGCAACAGCAGGAGAAGGTGGAAGTATTACACCAGCAGGTGTAACAACGGTAGACCAAGGTGGAACAGTTACATATACAGTAGCAGCGAATGATGGGTATCAATTCTCTAAATTATTAGTAGATGGAGCCGAGGTTGCAGTGACAGATAATACCTATACATTTAGCGATATTCAGGCAAATCATACAGTTCACGCAGAATTCGTAGCAGTACAAACAGGACCAGTAGCACCAGCGACAGGAGATACAACCAATGTATTCCCATGGGCAATGGCACTTGTGAGTGGACTTGGTCTGATTGCAATTAACTTCAGAAGAGTCAGTGGAAAATAAAAGCGATTAGATGGAGCATTAAGAGAATAAAGACATAAACGTTACAAGAGGGTATAGGGCAAGAGGTTGCTTGTACTCTCTTGGTTTTATATGAATGTATTGTGGAATGAAAAAAGAGAAAAGGTGTAATAAGACATGCAGAAGAACATACTATATTTAACAAATATTCCATCCCCATATCGTGTGGATTTCTTTAATGAGCTAGGGAAACATTGCAAGTTAACCGTGTTATTCGAAAAGAAGTCATCCGATGAGCGGGAGGCGAATTGGAATCAAACAGCCTTCACGAATTTTGAAGGGATTTACTTAGAGGGGAAGTCGGTGGCTGTAGATGGTGCATTTTGCCCAGGGGTGGTGAAGTATATAAAAAAGGGAAGATATGACCATGTCTTCATCAGTAATTTCTCAAGTCCGACAGGAATATTAGCAATCGAGACACTGCGTCTCAAACGAATTCCCTATGTGTTGGAGAGTGATGGTGGGTTTGCAAAAGAGGGCAAAGGGTTAAAATCAGCTATCAAGACACATATCATCAAGGGGGCAGAGGCATATTTTAGTACAGGGGCAGAACACGATAGGTATTATTTGGCATATGGAGCAGAGAAAGAAAAAATCGTGCGCTACCCATTCACATCGATCAAAGAGGAGAGCGTGTTGCAGTCGATTCTGACAAGTGAAGAGAAAGCCCAATTGAAGAAGGAATTAGGAATTGTAGAAGAGAAATGTGTTCTGGCAATCGGACAGTTTATCCCGAGAAAGGGATTTGATCTACTCCTTCAGGCTAGTAAGGAACTGGATGGGGATACGGGTGTCTATATCGTAGGCGGGAAACCGACGGTCGAATACGAGGAATTGGTAGAGGAACTACAGCTCAAAAATGTACACTTTGTGGGATTTGTGCCGAAGGAAACTGTGTTGATGTATCTGAGGGCGGCAGATGTGTTTGCTCATCCAACTCGAGAGGATATCTGGGGGTTGGTAGTCAATGAAGCACTTGCCCAAGGAACTCCTGTGATTACGACGAATCGATGCATCGCTGGACTAGAATTGATTCAAGACGAGAAGACAGGGTATCTCATAGGTGTGGAAGATGAAATGGCATTGGCAAAGGGGATTAATCGGATTCTAGCAGATCGAAAATTAAGAACACGGATGAGTGTTAATGCATTGACGATGATGCAGGATTACACCATTGAGAAGATGGTGGAGAGACATGTTAAGTTTCTTAATGCTTTTCAGGTAGAGTGTTAATTCTGTTCCTTATAACCATTTGAAGATGAGCGGTTAACGCCACTGCTTTCGATATTCTCTGCCAGTGATACGTTCCAATTTCTTGAACTGCTTGTTGAAGTATCCTTGGTCTTGGAATCCGCACTCCAGAGCGATTTCATGAATACTACTGTCTGTATAACGCAGGAGTTGCTTAGCAAGGGTGATTCGCTTGCTGATTGTGTAATCGATGATGCTTTGTCCATAGATCTTCTTGAATTCGCGAGATAGATAGAACTTGGATACAAAGAATTGATTGCCGAGTTCTTCTAATTGGATAGTAGAAGTGAAATTCTCATCAATATAATTTTTAACATGTTCACACTTAGTAGCCATTGGGTCGGTTAACGACGCAGTGGCTTTTTTTGGAATTAAAATCATGGTGAGGAGCTCGGTGAGTTTCAAGGAAGCCACTTTTTAAACTGCGTAGGTGCAAGTGTCAAACTCTCGTTCTTCAAAAACCATTGAAAACACTTCATAAATATGTTAAAATGTTTTAAGTATATTCATATGGAGACAAAGTGTGTGAATGTTTACGATTTTTACGAAAATACAAGTAAAAAGGGGGTACTTATGAAGAAGAGAATTTTGGCGATGATTTCGACGGTGGCGATGATTTTGACGGTGGCGATGGTGCTCACATTTATACCCGCATCACCGGTGTTGGCGGCGACAGAAGTTACTAATTTTGTCGCATTGAAAACCGCTCTTGAAGATGGCATCACAACCGATATCACTTTCACGGGTACTATCGGCGAGAACGATTGGGTAGATGCCGGTGGTACGGCAGTAACCGAACTCACGGTTAAAGATGGAGTAACTCTCACGATAGTTGCTGGCGGCTCACTTACAATTCCCACAGGCAAAACCCTCACCGTAGAAGCCAATGGATTTATTGAAAACCACGGAACTATTGCGAGCAACGGAACTATTGTGAGCAACGGAACTATTACGGGTAGCCAAATTTATGGCGAGGGAACTGTGGAAGTTAATACTTTTGCTAATTTGCAGAAAGCACTGGAACTTTTAGCGTATAATATCAAAATGACCGACAATATCACCATCGGCGACGGCGTGACCGTCGAAATACCCTACAATGTGAAGTTGAACACGGGAGGAAACAGTTTGACGGTGGCCGCCGGGGGAGCACTCGAAGTTTTAGAACGCGGAACGCTCATTGTTGAAGGAGAACTCACCGTTGCATCGGGGGCAACACTCACCGTTGATGACTCGTCGCTGGGTATAATCGGCACAGGGACGATTAATGTTGCGCAAGAGCCGGCACTTATAACCGCAATTGAGAGCGAGGTTGGAAACGTCAAACTCACCGCAGATATCGTAATCAACGATACTATCGGCATAGCCGGAGGGGCTTTGAACACGAATGGACACGCTTTGACGGTGGGCGCAGGCGTAAGCGTCTCAATACAAAGCGATGGTGCGCTTATTGTTAGTGAGAATAGTAAGTTCACTGTAAATGGCATACTAAACATTAACGGTACTTTTACAAACAATGGAACTACAACATTCGGTGCTTCATCCGAAGTGAATTTGGTATCCGGCGGAACACTAACCAACAATAACGAGCTATCTGTAGCGGGCACTTTAATGCTGATCTATGGAACATTTACGAACAATGGTACTCCTTTTACAGTTAGCGGGACTCTTATTATGCAAAATGGAGCAACGTTGAGTGCTAATGATGAAGGCAAGAAAGTGGAGCTTGCCGAAGGCGGTATTATCTACTCGGCAACAGATTTTACCGACGAGACTTCACCCTTTGAAATCATAGGCGGTGAGCATCTGTTTGCGCTGAATGCAAACGGTGGAACGTATGATAATATAACGGAGTTTGCTTATGTTCGCGGGGCAAATGCAGACGATAAAGTTACCCTTTCAGCAACTCCAACCAATCCCACCAGAGACGGCATTGAGTTGAGCGGATGGACTTACGGTACCAATAACGGAACAAAGTCGGTTTCGGTAAATGCACTGGCGACTCATGATTTTATAGATGCGACCGGAGATAACCCGAGAAATGTCAACGCACAGTGGACGGCAAACCCGACACCCGATCCGGTTGAGGATGCAAAGGATGCAATAGACAACATTCCCGACATAAGCAAAATTGACCCGAGCGATAAAGCTGCGTTGGAGGCTGCAAAAGACAAGGTTGACGAAGCCATAAAAGAGGTTGAAGCGTTGACGGATACGCAGCTTGAGGAACTGGAGCGCGAAAACCCCGGGATTATAGGCAGACTCGAGGATGCGTATAGGGATATTAACTATCTTTTGTACGGAACGCTTGAAATTTTGGATATCACCATAGGCGTTGAAG
>CAYJAS010000131.1:0-2170 GCA_964367895.1 uncultured Oscillospiraceae bacterium
CGCTCCGCAATAGGGATTTGACACGGCAAACTTCCCTATCTTTGCCCTTCCCTCCCGACGTGCCGAAATGCGCTCAATCCGCCTCTCTTTCGGGCAAATGCTCATGCAAAGCTGACCGAAAGTCATGCTCCTTTGCGGATAAAAGCTGTTGTTTTTAAAGCCGAGTGCATAGCCTGCCGCCGTCATCGCCCGTGCCGCCTCAAATCCTTCAGCATCTACCGCTAAGTCCTCAAAGGGCGAGTGGCTGAGCAGTTCGGACACCGAAACCACACGATATCCATGCCTCTCCAGCAGGTCAAGCTGACCGCCGAGCGCCGAGGCAATCGGGGTGAAACGGCTCATATTACAGCCGTCTTTTTGGAAAATTATCTGCCCGGAAAGGCAGTCCGGATCACTCTCAAGAGCGTTCTTGACGGCGTTTACCATTGCAGTGACATCGGCCTGATAATCTGCCTTTTGGGGCATCCAGCCCATTCCGTCAAACGAGGCCGCCATATAATTATAGCCAAGCAGTTCATAGGCGTCATACGCCGAAAATCCGCCTGCGATATTGTCTATATAATGTGGTGGGCGTGACAGCGTCATGCTCACGCCACAGGTGCTGTGCACCAGCTCATGCAATCTGCGCAAATCGTGCTCCACCTGCTCAAGATTTTCAAAAATCGCACGCTGTTTGTACACGGTGTTTTTGCCGAAAATCAGATGCCGATAGCTGTGATTTGCCAGCTCAAAGCCACCCTCTGCCAAATGGCGAATTAGCTCGGGCTGTGCTTTTGCTCCGCCCATGTTGTCCATTTCAAAGTCGGGATAATGGTCAAACCGCTTGCCACCCCAGTAAAAACTGCCAATCTGCCCACGCTCGTCGGGATAGTTTTCCGAGGTGTCGCCAATTATGTCAAAGGTGGCCGAAAATCCCCTGCTGTGCAGCTGCTCGCTCAAATGCATGGTCAGACCGATACCGCCACTGACATCGGGGTCGGGAACGAGCGCACTCGGGCCGTCATCGAAGGTCATGGCGCACATTTTTTGCTTTGGCGGCGACACCTGCTCAATACGGCGCACCGGCGAGATATATCGCCCGGCCGCCTGTTTTTTCGCCGCTTTTATGCGCCTGTTTGCCGCCCTCGCAAGTTGGTATAAAATCATAACGCCTCCGAATAGTTTACAATTTTTCCGCCGATTATCTGCCGAGTATCGCCCCTAAAAAGCGCCGTTGTGTCGTTTATCGTGCTGTAGCCCAGCTTTTTCAGGCTTCGTATCGTGCCACGCTTGTTTTTGCGCTTTATGTAATGGGTCAGTTCGTGCCAACCCTCTATCCTCAGCGGTGTAAAGTGCTCATACCAGCTTCCCCGCTCTGTCATAAGCGCCTGTTTCACCTGCTCCTCGGTGGGATTTTGTGGGAGTTCCAGCAGTCTTGCCCCTCTGCCCAATTCGGGGGCGATATGACAATCACTGCCCGCCGAAAATGGCAAATTATACTTGCGTGCAAGCGCTCTCGCCGCAAGATTTGCATGCTGGCGCATTGCGCTGTTGCGTGCATTGTAAATCTCGACACCGTCCAAAAATGGCACTGCGCTCTCGTCAAATTTCCCGGTGCGATATGGATGCGCCGCAAAGACCAGGCCGCCCTGCTCGTGGGTCAATTGGCTGATTTGCTCAAGGCGATACAGACCTCGCTCGTCCTTTTTTGCACCGCAATCGTTTAGGTCACGCCTTAGAAAATAACAAAGTATATGCCCGTACTCGGTCGACATTTCGGCGGCAGGTATCACCAGCAGGTCGCTCGGTGCCTTTTCGGCCGCCTCCATTCCGCCCCTTGCCGTGTTGTGGTCGCTTATTGCGATGCCGTTTATCCCACGGGCACGGGCGAGTTCGAATATGCGTTGCACGCTCAGACGTCCGTCTGACGAGTGCTCGCAATGTATATGCATGTCGATTTTGTAGAGCATGATTTTGCCTTTCCTGTGCCATTTTCAGGCCGTTTTTGTATACGATATGTAATATTGTTGGATTATTATACGGTTTGTGTTGGTTTGTAGGGGTCGATGCCCACATCGACCCGAACGGCGGACGACCGAAGGTCGCCCCTACGGGGTGGGATATTGAGGGGTTGTAGGGAACGGTCTTGACCGTTCCGAAAAGCGGAGCGACGAGGGCGTCGCTCCCTACA
>CAYJAS010000131.1:2270-4819 GCA_964367895.1 uncultured Oscillospiraceae bacterium
TGTAGGGCAAGGGCTCTGCTCTTGCCGAAAGAATATCGCACAATCTGCGGTCACGGCAAGCCGTGACCCTACAGGACGACGGTCGACCGCAGGTCGCCCCTACGGGGTGTTCGTTTTGCACATTGTAGGGCACGCATTGCATGGGTGCCGTTTTCGGAATGCATACAATGCATTCCCTACAGGACGGGGGTGCGACGGGCGATTCGTGAATCGCCCTTACAGGGTGTTGTTTCAAAATTGTGCGAACATGGACGACCAAAGGTCGCCCCCACAGTGGACGGCGCATGCGCATTTATTTCAAGCCCCATACCCATCCGCACAATCCAAGGCGGGGTAGAATGGTTGGCAAATTGGGGGTATAGGAGCGCAGACTGTACAACTGTACGGCATGCCGAGTATTCACCCGAGATGCCCCATTATACACCGCCTCTACCTCCGTGAAATGCTGTCTTTGATATATGCCCAACCGGCGGCAAAATCGCCTGCCTCAAACACCCCGTCGGGCAAGGTGATTGCCTGCCATGCGGCGTGCAATGCCGACGGTATTTTGCCCGATTTTGCATAACTTATGGCCGCCGCCCCATTTGACAGGGCAAACCCCATTTTAACGCCCATCTCATAATTTGGCGCTGTTACCTCGGGCAAAATCTCTCCCTGCGCCGCCCGGGCATATGCCTGCGAAAATCCGCTTTTGGCCTTGCGTGTCAACGGAAAACTGCCCCATATTCTCGGATTTATCTCCATTAAGGCGTAATTTCGCTCGTTCCCCTTGAACTCCACCATGGCGACCCCTGTCCACGACAGCGCCTTCAGCAGAGCTACCGCATCGCTTACCATGCCGTCATGCCAGGTCGAAACGCATGCCGCCGACGGTCCACCGTCTATGGGATATTGCCGTGTTCTTCGATGGCATATTATTGAAATCGGTCGGCTTTGCCTGTCAAAAAGGCAGGATACACCGTATCCGTCACCGTCCACATATCGCTGGAGCAGTGGCGGCCTCTGACCGCCTTGCTGTGCAATTTGGCAAAACTCGCTGTATTTGCGCTCAAGTTGTGCCCTGTCATGGGCGATAAATCTGCGTGACAGCGCAGGCAAGGAGAGAGCCTCGCCATCGTGATATTTGCAGACGACAGGCAAATGCTGTGCCGCCAGCTCGACCGTTTGAAACTCATACGGTATCGGTATCCCGTGCTGTTTTGCAAGCTCTAAAACTTTGCTTTTGTCGTTTGCCGCCGCAAGTGCCTGCTCGGTCGGGAGCAGTGCCGTCACCCCTTCGGGCGATGCGCAAAGTGCGCTCAGCGTTTTTGCACCTATCGGAAAGACAATCGCCGAAAGATTGCTCGCCAAAATTGCGATTTCAGCTTGCCTGTTTGCATTTTCGGGCAAAAGATACCTGCCTGCCAAAAAGCTCAGCTTAAAGGCGGGTGGCGGTTTATCGCCAAAGCACACGGCGTGCACTTTATATCCGCTGTCGTGCAAATCACGCAAAGCGGCAAGCGACATGCGATAATTTACATCTGTTACAACAATATTCATCATTCTTGCGGTGCAATCAGCGACAGTGCCTTGGGTATGGTGCTTATTTCAACCTCGGAATGACTTCCGCCGTATTCGCCGTCCAAGGTGAACTCAAGGGCATGGTCACAGCTGATTTTCAGCTTGTCGGTTTTAAAGGTGACTATCGTGTTGGATTTATGGTCGATCTCGCCCCTCAAAAGGCTGTTTATAACCGGTGTAAGATCAAGCAGATTTTTGGAATATCGTATCAAAATAACCTCAAGCAGACCGTCATCCATGCTGGCATCGACCATAATTCCGATAGGCAGACCGGCGACATATTTGCTGTTTGAAATAATTCCGAGCAGGAAATTATCCTCTATAACATTGTCGCCGTAGGTTATTTTAAGCTTATGACTGCTGTTCAGCGACAGGCGCTTTGCACCCTCCAGCACATATGCCGCACGGCCGAGCAGATTTTTAGCGTCCTGCGAGGTTTGGTATGGCACATCGGTGAATATGCCGAAGGCGGCGACATAGGCGAAATGCCTGTCGTTTACACGCCCTACATCGAACATAGTCGGCTGACCGGTTACGGCGACCTGCGCCGCTTTTACCATGCTTTTGGGCAAGGCAAAACTGGTGGCAAAATCATTTGTCGTGCCTGCCGGAATATAGCCAAACTCGGGCGGATTTTCAAGGCGCAACAGGCCGTTTATCGTCTCGTTTAGCGTTCCGTCGCCACCGCAACAGACAATGCGGTCATATTGGGCGGCGTTGCTCTCTATAATGTCGGGCAGCTCGCCTGCCTTTTGGGTTAAATATACGCTCGTGTCGTATCCCGCGCCGATAAAACTGTTAATAATTTCAAGCAATTTTGGCTTGACTGCCGCCTTGCCCGAAACGGGATTTGCGACAAACCACAGTTTTTTCCCCTTCATAATGACCCTCCGTTTTGATTTTTTAGCAAATTTTATTATATAGTATTTAGGCCGTTTTTGCAAGTGGTGTGCAGACCTTTTCACGATTTTACCGCCTCGGCATATATT
>CAYJAS010000132.1:0-4757 GCA_964367895.1 uncultured Oscillospiraceae bacterium
GGCAATATTTTTTGCCTTTCTCTTTCCCGCACTTTATATCTACTTTTTCTTGCTTACTTAATGCTGCAGCAGTCATAGTGGCAAAACAAGCGGGCCGTATATTACGGCCCGTTTTTAGCATTTTGAAAACCGGTGCAAGTTTTGACCACAGATGATTTTTTCTACTAAAAAATATGAAAATTATCTTGACAAAGTGCGATATATAAGATATATTAAAGAAGTTAGAAAAGACTAACTGCTAAATAGCGGTTATTTATTTATTGAAAAGTTAGCGTTTGCTAACCAAAGGAAAGTGAGGATTTAATATGAGTGTTGTTATCGTCGGCGGAAACGAATGCATGGAGCGTCGTTATATTGATACCTGCAAGCAATATGGTTGCAAGGCAAAGGTCTTTACCAAGATGAAAGGTGATGTCCGCAGTAAGTTCGGCTCGCCCGATATGGTCATTTTATTTACCGGCACGGTTTCACACAAATTAGTTGCCTGCGCCAACTGTGAAGCAAAACGATGTAGCGCACGAGTAGAGCGAGTGCACTCAAGTTCTCTTAACGCTTTGAAAAACGTACTTGAAACACTGTAAGAGCTTGACATGCTAATCGAAAGAGATTTGATTGAGCATTGCTCGCCCACACTTGCCGGCCTCAAAAGTGCTGCCCTGTTTGCGACAAAATACAGTTGCTCCGATGAACTGCACAGTAGACTTCGGGCGCTTAACAGGCGCTTTGCCGAAAAGGGCATTGAGTTTATCGTTGTCAAGCAGAATGAAAAGACTGCGCTTATATATGTCGTGCGTCATGATATGCTTGTAGTTGAAATGGCAAACCCGAAGGCATCTGAAATATTGAGTGATTACGGCTATGGCGGCATGAACATTAGACAGGCAATTGCAAAATTATCCGAGCGTTTACATAGCAGTGAGGAATTTCCGCATGAAATCGGCTTATTTTTGGGATACCCGCCCGAAGATGTGGAGGGATTTATTTGCAACAACGGGCAAAACTGCCATCTTTGCGGATATTGGAAGGTTTATGGGGACACAGATTCTGCCCTTTTGAAATTTGCAAAATACGATAAGTGTCGTGCGGTTTACAAGCGTTTGTGGGCAGAGGGAAGAGATATTTTAAGGCTTACAGTCAAAAAAACTGTAGTGGCTTAACTTGCAAAATCTTGGTAGATTCTATTAGTCTTTAAAAAAGACTTTGAATAATTATATTATTTTTTAAAGGAGTTCTTTTATGAGCAAAGTAGCAGTAGTTTATTGGAGCGGAACCGGCAACACAGAGGTTATGGCAAAGTGCATCTGCGATGGAGCAAAAGCAAAAGGCGCAGAGGTAGATTTGCTGACATCGGCAGATTTTACAAAAGATATGCTGGCAAATTATTCGGCAATAGCATTCGGTTGCCCATCAATGGGTGCAGAGGTTTTGGAAGAAACAGAGTTTCAACCGATGTGGGACAGTGTAAAAAATGACCTCGGCGGTAAGAAAGTTCTGCTTTTCGGCTCCTACGGTTGGGGCGATGGCGAGTGGATGCGCAACTGGGAAGCTGAAACATCGGCGGCAAGTGTGCAATCTTATATGTGCAATGAGCGCCCCGATGCAGACGCTGAAGCGGCTTGCAAAGATCACGGAGCACAATTAGTCTAATAACTGGAAGCATCAGAAAAGCATAGCTTTTCTGATGCTTTGATAAAAAAAGGGCATGGGGAATGAGAAAAGAGAAAAAAAGGAAGTTGCTTGTAGATTCGAGGCATTTACTGCTCGATATTACTCTTACGGAGAAACAAATCTGCGAAATATTGGACATTTCTGAAACAACTTTGCGGCAACTGTACAAAGATACCTTTAACATGACACCGAGAAAGTACATTTTTCAGGTTAAAATGAAAAAAGCAAAGACGCTTTTGCAGGCTGGTAAGCTGAGCATTAGCGAAATTTCATATGCGCTTGGATACCTGAACTCAAGCAAGTTTTCTTCAGCTTTTAAACGCAAATACGGGATTACACCCTCCGAGTATCGTAAAAACTTATTTTTGAAGTGCGAATGAAAATTTATAAGAAGGCATATTTTATACTTAAATAATACCCATTGGCGTTGAGCCAATGGGTATTATTTAAGTATAAAAGTTAATACTATGCTCGAAACAAATATTTACTTCACAAAAAATTAATAAAATAAATTGAAACCCCTCTTGATTTGCAGTAATTTATATGCTATAATAGCAACATCGTTAAAAAAATAACAATCTTATGGAGGTACACTATGGGCAGATTTACTTTACCGCGCGACATTTATTTTGGAAAGGGAACACTTTCCGAGCTGAAAAACATCAAAGGAACTAAAGCCGTCGTCGTTGTTGGCGGAGGGTCTATGAAGCGTTTTGGATTTTTAGACAGAACGGTCAATTATCTGCAGGAGGCAGGACTTGAAGTTAAACTGTTTGAAAATGTTGAGCCCGATCCTTCGGTTGAGACGGTTATGAAGGGTGCCGAGCTTATGCAGGAGTTTAAGCCGGACGTTATTGTGTCAATCGGTGGCGGTTCACCAATTGATGCGGCAAAGGCTATGTGGGTATTTTATGAGCATCCGCAAACCAAGTTTGACGATATTAAAGATCCGTTTACCATACCGACACTTAGAAATAAAGCTATTTTTGTGGCAATCCCCTCAACTTCGGGTACAGCGACAGAGGTTACTGCCTTTTCGGTTATCACCGATTATCAAAACGGTGTGAAATACCCCTTGGCAGACTATAATATAACCCCAGATATAGCGATTGTTGACCCCGAGATAGCTGAAACCATGCCCAAAGCTTTGACCGCTCACACAGGTATGGATGCGCTGACCCACGCTATAGAAGCATATGTTTCCACAGCTTCAAATGACTTTACCGATCCCTTAGCCCTCAAAGCTATTTCTATGGTTTATGAGCATCTGTACAAATCATATGAAGGCGCAAGCGAAGCACGAGAGAAGATTCATTATGCACAATGCTTGGCAGGTATGGCCTTTTCAAATGCACTGCTTGGCATCGTCCATTCAATGGCACATAAAACAGGTGCAGCCTTTGAAAAGGGGCACATTCCGCATGGTTGTGCAAACGCTATGTACCTACCGCAGGTAATTCGATTTAATGCAAAGGACAAAGGCGCAGCAGCGAAATATGCTGAGATTGCCAAGTTTGTCGGCCTTGAGGGTGAAACTACCGAAGATCTAATTGCGTCACTTGTAAAATCCATTGAAGATTGCAATGTCAAGCTGAACATCCCAAGCTGTATAAAAGACTTTGAAAACGGCATGATAAGCGAAACAGAGTTTTTGTCAAAAGTCGAGAACATCGCCGAGCTGGCAATTTCCGATGCGTGCACCGGCTCAAACCCGAGAACGCCGACAGTCAGCGAGATGGTAGAACTTTTGAAGTGCTGCTATTACGGAAACCCCTGCACTCTGTAAGCCTAACTTAATCCCACTTGTTAAAAGCATATGCGAAAGTGATTTACACTTTTGCATATGCTTTTTTGTTTTAAATAATGCGCTTCTTAAATGGATATTTAGATTTCGACAGGCATTGCGCTACCAAGCTAATTGACAAAAAGCGTAAAATAATGTATGATAGAAATAGCTAAACAGCCGACAATTTTAAAATGGAGGTAAAGCAAATGTCTGATAATTTAAATCAATCCACAGATGTTCATAAGCCACCACAACCGCAAAGGTCGACAAAAGCAATTAAAATTCTATCACTTTTGCTTGCCATTGCCGTTTTTGTCGCGCTTGCACTTTATGCCAAGCTAAATGAGCCGATGGGCGATGCACGCTTTATTGGCACCTTCGGTTTTGCCGGAGCTGTTCTGCCAAACGGCGAAATAATCACTGATTACGGCTACCACAGCGCAGTAGAGGCACTATATCTTTGCCTTGATAGGGAGGGCAATTATACACTGTACAGGCAGCACGAGTTTTCAGCCTTCGGCACCTTTACCACCTATAATGATTATGCTTTAACACTCACTCCGGAGGACGGCGGAGAGCCCTTTAGCGGTGTTTTAGCCGACAATGCTTATGAGGCAGGTGTGCCACGCGAAAATGAATATGGCAATAATTATGCCGTAATTAACGACAATGTCAACAATGACGTTGTGTTTCTTGTACTTAATGCCGGAACCGATATCGGTGAAGAGGCTCCTATTTCTAAAGATGTCATTTTGCCCTTTGTCAGGCTGGACGATATTCCGGGCTACATAAGTGTCCCGGGAATTGAGGATAGAGAATGAGGAGGTAAAGCGTGAAAAAATCAACAATAGTGTACTTTGCATTTTTATTTTTAGTCAGTGCGTTTATGATTTACGTAGCGATCACTTTTTTATTTCCAATGCTATCAGGTAAAGAGAGTTTAGAGAGAGATACTCTTTTTCAATCAGTTTTGAGTCTATTTAACGGAGTATACATCTTGCTTGTCCTCCTTTGGGAATTTGGGAAAAAAACAGAGCGCAAGTATTTAATGAAAGTATCATGCTACAGTAAGCTTTTTGTTGGGCTGCTTACTTTGATAGCGGCGGTGTTTATACTTTTCTTCTCGACCCTTAAGCCCTTTTTAAATGGAGAATATGCGGCTATAGTTATTTTGTTTTTAGGTGGAATAGCTATGTTTGTGTTGTACTTTATAGAGCTCCGGGAAATACGTAAAACATGAATAGAGTCCTCTGAGGGACTTGCTTTTTCTGCGGAAAAAGCCCACGGCGGTTGCAACATGCCA
>CAYJAS010000133.1:0-4751 GCA_964367895.1 uncultured Oscillospiraceae bacterium
CACCCTACAAGAGCGCATCAAGGGCGAGGGCAACCTGCATGGCCATACCGGTCGGTATTGCCTTTTCATCGTCCACTGTGTACTCCGAACTATGCGCCGATGCACGCTCATGTCCGGGTGCAGGGACGGTGCCCAAATAATAAAATGCCGACGGCGCACAATCGCCAAAATAACAAAAATCCTCTGTTCCCAAGGTGGGATGCTCACGCTTTACAAAACAGCCGTCGCCCAGCACACGCTGTGCCATCTCGGCAACCCTTGATACCCGCTTTTCATCATTGACCTGTGTCTTGTAGCTCTCGTGAATATGTAAATCGCCACGAGCACCGTGCGCCGTGCAAATTCCCTGCACAATGTCAGCAATTTGCTTTTTAACTTCGGTGCGTGTTTCGCTCGACAAAGTGCGCAACATGACATGCATTTCCACACGGTCGCAAATGACATTGTGAACCTCACCACCGTGGAAGGTGCCGACATTTATGGCAAACGGCTCAATGGGTGCGATACGCCTGCTCGGAAGACCGTGAAGGGCGGTGACAATCTGGCTTGCAACAAAGATGGCATCCACCCCACGATGTGGGGCCGCACCGTGCGCCTTTTGTCCGTACACCGTAATGGTCAGCGTGTCGCTCGAAGCGTTAATAGGGCCGATTTTGCAGGCGACAGAGCCTTCGGGAACCGAACCGTCACAGTGCAATCCGTAAACAAAATCGACAGTCGGATTGTCCATGCACCCGGCCGCTATCATGCCCTTTGCGCCACCATTCCCCTCCTCGGCAGGCTGAAAAAGCAGCTTAACATTGCCGCTAAACTCGCTTTTCATCTCCTGTAGTACCGAAGCGGCACCCAGCAAAACGGCGGTGTGAACATCGTGTCCGCAAGCGTGCATGACCCCGGGGCATTTGGAAATATAGGGCAAATCGCAATTTTCCTCTATCGGCAAAGCATCCATATCGGCACGCAAAGCGACCGTTTTTCCCGGCTTTATTCCTCTGATAATTCCGACCACCGCCGTCGAATCGGGCAGGCGCTCATGCTCAATACCAAGCTCGGTCAGGTGAGCACAAACAAGCTCACAGGTCTTGTATTCAAGCTCTGAAAGCTCGGGGTTTTGGTGGATAATTCGGCGCAATTCTATCGCCCTTGGCGCATGTTTGGCGACCGTGTCCTTGATATGCTGTGCATTTGTCATTTTTGTCGTTCTCCTTTCGGGTACCGGGTGAGCTTTATGTAAATGTATATGAAATCGGCATGTAAATATTTCAGTTTTCTTTTGGGAAGGAGGAAACGGCGGACGACCACAGGTCGCTCCCTACAGGGCACGCATGTTTTCAGATTTCAGGCGTGCCTCACCCTCCAAGCCACGGCGGATAATTTCCAGCATGGCATCACGATCGGCGTTTAATGTGCCGCTTAGGCGCAGGTAATTTGACGCATGATTCATGCGAAAAACACTGCCCGGACTGTCTATATTTTCTATCAGCATGGCGGTTTCCCGCAGTACCTCCTCAGCGGTCAGCAGTTCAAAACTGCCCTGCTCAATCCAGTCGCAAAGCGGTGTGCCCTGCTCAACCATAAGGGTGAGAAGGCCGATGTATTCGGGATTTATTTTTGACAGCGCCTGCGCCGTTTGGGTGGCGTGTTCCTGCCACATGGCACGTCCGCCAAGCCCTGAAATCGCCGTCACCGACAGGGCAATTCCGGCCGATTTTACCCGAAGGCCTGCCTGCACAATCTGCTCTGCCGTGTGCCCCTTGTCCATTAGCGACAGCACACGATCGCTTCCCGATTCAAGCCCCATATACACCATCGAAATGCCATGCTCGGCGAGCAGTTTCAGGTCGCTGTCACTCTTTGCGGCGATACTGCCGGGCGAGGCATAGCAGGTGATGCGCTCACGGTTTGGCATAGTGGCATTTATGCGGTCAAGTATGGAAATGAGCTTGTCGGTAGAGAGCATAAATGCATCACCATCGGCGAGAAATACACGCAACGGCGCATCGCCGTAAGCACGGCGAGCCATGTCGAAATCCTCAAAAATTTCCTCTAAAGGGCGCACTGAGAAGTGTTTTTCCTTGTACATATCGCAAAAACAACAGCGATTGTGACTGCACCCGTAGGTGACTTGCACGATAAGGCTTCTCGCCTCGCTGGGCGGGCGAAAAACTCGACCTGTGTAACGCATTTTATAATTTCCTTTCATTTTGCATACTTTTGGGTCTGTAGTGGGAGGATTGCACTTCACGAATACGAAAGACGATAGATTTTCGGACGAGGGTTTGTGCCGATTGCGGCACCGCAACACGGCAAGAGCAGAGCCCTTGCCCTACATACCCCCGTAGAGGCGATTCATGAATCGCCCGCCATATCTTACCATCTCTTTTTCAGCGCCGTCACTCCGCTTTTCATCACCATGCGCCTGAGCACGGGATTAAAGAGTGCATGACTTTTTATCATCTTAAGACCAAGCGACATCTTAATCGAGCCGACCGCCGAGCGATATTGCTCAATGCCACCGCCCGATTTGAGCACCTCGGCCAACATTCTCGCCGTTTTAAGGGCATAACTGATGCCCTCAAGACTGCTCGGGCTGATAAATCCGCCTGCTTCGCCTATCAAAAAGGCGTTTTCCACACCTGCGGTAATCTGCCCGATTTTGGCGGGTGAAAGCACCAAGCAACCCTCTGTTTTTGTCGGTGTGCCAAAGGTAAACCCTTGCTTTTGAAGCCTGCTTTTCTGGGTTTCAAAGGCCGCACGGGAGCCGTTTGCCGGATATGCACCGCCGAAGATAAAACTGCCGTCCTTTGGCAATGCCCAGCTATAACAATCGGTCAGTGAATTGTCAAAAACACAGCTGTAGAGCGGTCGCTCCTCACTGCGCTCAAACCATTGCTGTACCGAAACATAAGAGCGCACAAAATGCTTTGGCAGAACAGTTCTCCGCACCAAAGAGGCGGCACCGTCAGCACCGACAATTTTGCTTGCAAAACAGGTGCTTTTGACCCCATTTTTAATATATTCAAGCTCAAAACCACCGTCTTTTGCCGTTATTTTGCAAACCGAGCTATCACGGTGCAAATGCACATGCTCGGCAATCAGCGAAAGTAGCCATCTGTCAAACAGAGCCCTGTCAAGGTTGAGATAATTTCGAGAATAATACCTGCGATAATCTCGCTCGCTATCAAGCGTGTGCACCGAAAAAATCTGCGGATCGACCAAAATATCCTTGGGCAAAGTAAGCCCTGTTTCGGCAAGTTCCTTTTGGGCATCGGGCGCAAGCAGGCCACCGCACGGCTTTTCAAAGCGCAGGTCGCTCCCCTTTTTGTCAAAGGCGACCACCTTAAAGTCGGGCGGTAACATACGTGCCAGCGTTGCGCCGGCAGGCCCCATGCCGATTATTGCGATATCATAACGATTACTCATAATGTATTTTCCTTTTTTGCCGTCCAAAATGCTTTGCCCTGCTGTTCTACCTTGTTGTCACCCTCACGATAGTATACCCTGTTTTTCATGCTGTCGGGCAAATACTGCTGTGAGATATAATTTCCCGGGAAATCGTGGGGGTATTTATAGGTCAGCCCACGACCCAATTTAGCCGCTCCACCGTAATGTGCATCTTTGAGATGGGCGGGAATGTCGCCGTAATTTCCTGCCGAAATGTCGGCCATCGCCTCCGCAATAGCTGCGCTCGCCGAGTTTGATTTTGGCGCAGTTGCAAGGGTGATTGCCGCTTGGGCGAGTGGCAAGTTAGCCTCGGGCAGTCCGAGTTGCATTGCGCTGTCACAGCACGCTTTGACGATGGCAACACACTGCGGATATGCCATGCCGACATCTTCACTTGCGACGCAAAGCATACGCCTGCAAGCGCTTGCCATATCACCGCCTGCCAGCAGACGGGCTAAATAATGCACCGCCGCATTTGGGTCACTGCCCCTGAGCGATTTGTGAAATGCCGACAAAATATCATAGTGGCTGTCGCCGTCACGGTCATATCTCGCCGCCGATTTCTGGGTGACCGCCTTGGCATCGGACAGGGTAATTCGCACAGCGTCGGGGCCGCTGCCTGCCGAGCACAAAAGCTCCACCGCATTGAGCGCCTTGCGCATGTCACCGCCGCACCCCCGTGCAATATGCTCGGTGACACCGTCCTCAAGCTGTAGCGGAATACCGGCTCTCTGCTCGACAAGCGAAAAGGCACGTGTAAGCCCCTCCGCTATATCGCCCTGCTCAAGCGGACGAAACTCAAAAACCGTGCTTCGGCTGAGTATGGCATTGTAAATATAAAAATATGGATTTTCGGTGGTCGAGGCTATCAGCGTCACACTTCCGCTTTCGATAAACTCAAGAAGCGATTGCTGTTGCTTTTTGTTGAAATACTGTATCTCATCGAGATATAGCAGTACCCCTTGCGGAGCGAGCAAAGTTCCAGGCTCGGAGGTGATGCTTTTTATATCGCTTATGCTTGCCGTGGTCGCATTGAGCTTGTGCAGTTTACGGCTGGTGCGGTCGGCGATAATTTGAGCGACGGTCGTCTTGCCGATGCCCGACGGGCCGTAAAAAATCATATTGGGTATGTTTTTGCTGTCGATAATTCGGCGCAGTATACCATCGTTTCCGATGAGATGCTTTTGCCCGAAAACGTCATCGAGCGAGCTTGGGCGAAGTGCGTCGGCAAGCGGTCGGTACATTGCGGTAACCTCACAAAATTAATATTGTATGGGCGGTTTTTGGTCGCCCGGCGTGTCCTCGTC
>CAYJAS010000134.1:0-4749 GCA_964367895.1 uncultured Oscillospiraceae bacterium
GTAGGGGCGGTCATTGGCCGCCCGTGTTCCCGCGTTTTTGAAACAACGGTTGTAGGGTCACGGCTTGCCGTGACCGTGGATTGTGCATTTTTTGTATTCGGCAAGAGCAGAGCCCTTGCCCTACAGACCCCAAAAAGTATGGGGGGTTGCGTATGCCCCCCAACCCCCCTAGCGCTTTTGCCTTAGGGAATTCGGAAGATTGTGCGATGAGGAACGAATATCCGTCGCCTGCGGACGAAAGGTTTTCGGATTTAGTACAACGTACTTAATAGATAGGAGATGTATTATGTCACAGGTTATAGCGGCATATTCGGGTGGAAGCCTGCCGTGCGCCATCGGGATTATCCGAATGTCGGGCGACGGCACGGCCGAGATTTTAGACAAAGTTTTCACTCCAAAACGGGGGAAATCTATTACAGATTGCAAAAAAGCAACATTATATTACGGAAAGTTGTCGGATTTTGACGGTGAAACGATAGATTTATGCACTGCCGCCTTTTTCAGCTCGCCCAAAAGTTACACCGGTGAGGACATGGCAGAGATATTTTGTCATGGCTCTAAAGCGGTCGTTGCGGCCGCCCTTGACACCCTTTATGCGCTGGGCGCTCGCCCTGCCGAGGCAGGCGAGTTTACTCGCCGTGCATTTTTGAGCGGACGCATAGATTTGACCGAGGCCGAGGCCACCGCCGACCTGATTGAGGCAACCTCTACCTTGGCTGCAAAAAATGCCGCCGCACAGCTTAGCGGACGGCTTTCAAGCGAGATAGAGGGCATTTATAACAGCATTAAAGGGCTTCTTGCCCATTTTTACGCAGTTTGCGATTATACCGACGAGGATATTGACCAATTTGAGTATCAAAATGCCGTCAACACCTTGCAAGACTCTCTAAATGCAATAACCGCTCTGCACGATGGCTATAAACGTGGCAAGCTGCTACGTGAGGGTGTTCCGGTTGCCATATTGGGCAAACCAAACGGCGGAAAGAGCACCCTTTTCAATGCACTTTGCGGTTTTGACCGTGCCATCGTAACCGGTGAGGCCGGCACAACCCGTGATGTTATCGAGCAAACGGTCATTTGCGGTGGCTCGGCGGTGCGCCTGCTTGACACAGCGGGAATCAGGGTACCCCAGGGCGAGGCCGAGGCAGAGGGTGTACGGCGCACCCATCAGGCGGCAGAGACGGTTGCGGCCGCCATTTGCGTGGTGGACGGTGCCCGTCCGCTGACAAGTGAGGATTTTGAGGCATTTACCTTGGCAACCTCAGCCGACAGAGCTGTATTGGTGGTCAACAAGGCAGATTTGGGCGCCTCACCTTATGCCGAGCAACTTGTGCGAGAGGGGCATGGATTTGAGCAGGTCTTCCAGCTTTCTGCGGCAAGCAAGCAGATCGATCCGCTGGTCAAATGGCTTTCCGAGCTTGCACCACCGCCCGGTGAAATGCTTATCACCTCGGCACGGCAAGCGGCACTGCTCGGCAATGCGCGGGACAGCCTCTTACATGCAGTGCGCAGTGCAAATGATGGTATGACGCCCGACGCTTTTCTGAGCGATTGTGAGCGTGCATTGCGTGAAATCGGCGGTATCCTCGGCAGACAGGCTTCACGAGATGTGGAGCAGGAAATTTTCTCACGCTTTTGCGTGGGAAAATAGATATTCGGACTAAGATACGGCGGGCGGCCAATGACCGCCCCTACAAAGATAAAGGCAAAGTTGGTAATGTTATTAACAACCACAAAATACAAGAATAAGGGAGAGAACAAAATGAAGACAGCCATTAAATGCGGGCAATTGCTCGACACAGACAGCGGAAACATTCAAAAAGATGCCGTAATAATCGTGGACGGCAAAACCATCACAGAGGTGCAAAACACCGTGCCCGAGGGTGTGGAAATTATTGATTTAAGTGATAAATTTGTAATGCCCGGGCTTATCGATGCCCATGTTCACACCGTTTTTGAGGCAAAAACCAACCATCTTGAGGACGATGTCCTGCTGACAGCAGGTGCCCACGCTTTGATGTCGCTAAAAAACGCACAGCGCCATCTTGCCGCAGGATTTACCACCATCCGCGACTGTGGTTCACGCTCCTTTGTCGATGTTGCGCTGAGAAATGCCATCAACTCGGGCGCATACGAAGGTCCCAACATGAAGGTTTGCGGAGATGCCATCGGCTCGACCGGAGGTCATGCTGACTCGCATTTTTCGCCCGACATACAAACCGAAAGTCACAGCGTTGCCGACGGCCCCGATGGTTTTAGAGCGGCCGCACGATATAATCTCAAACACGGCGCAGACTTTTTGAAGTTTATGTCGACCGGCGGTGTCATGTCCCGTGGAACGACGGTCGGCTCACAGCAAATGACCTTTGACGAAATCCGTGCCGTTGTTGAGGTTGCCGAAATGTACGGTGTGCACACCGCAACACATGCCCACGGAACTGCCGGAATAAAGGCGGCGGTGCGTGCCGGAGTCACCTCGGTCGAGCACGGAATGATGCTGGACGATGAGGCTATCGAACTTATGCTCAAGCACGGAACATATCTGTCGCCGACCATCATCGCCGCAGAGCGCATTATCACAAACGGCACCGAGGCCGGCCTTGCCGATTGGGTTGTAAAAAAGGCAAAACAGGTATTTGAAAATCATGAAAAAGGCTTTAGAAAATGCCTTATGCGTGGCGTTAAAATCGTTTTCGGAAGCGATGCCGGCACACCCTTTAACCACCACGGCAAGCAAGGGCTTGAGTTTGAGCTTATGTGCTCCTTTGGCATGACGCCCCTTCAAACCCTCAAGGCGGCAACCGTCACAAATGCCGCTCTGCTTGGCATGAGTGACAGCGTCGGGCAGATTAAATCGGGAATGTTTGCCGACATCGTCGCTTTTGACAAAAATCCGCTTGACGATATCACGGTCATGAAAAACTGTACTTTTGTCATGTCAAGAGGTAAGGTTTTCACCACAGCACTATAAAAAACTAAAACGGAGGCGCTTATGCCGCTTGACTGCTTTGTAATTTCCGGGATAACCGCTCAGCTGAATGAGCGGTTGTGCGGTGCAAGAATCGACAAAATACACATGCCGAGAAAGGACAGAATTGTCCTGTCTGTCCGTGGAAACGGCGGTGCTCATAAACTGATGATAGCCGGGGGGCATACCGCACGTATGCACCTGACAGACGAGCGCCACGACAATCCCGACGAGCCACCCATGCTGTGCATGCTACTTCGCAAGCACATGGCCGGCGGGCGCATAATTTCGATCACTCAGCCCA
This sequence comes from uncultured Oscillospiraceae bacterium, assembly GCA_964367895.1. Lineage (GTDB taxonomy): Bacteria > Bacillota > Clostridia > Oscillospirales > Butyricicoccaceae > CAYJAS01. The sequence goes on from CAYJAS010000134.1 coordinate 3,273, forward strand.
TCGGCGAGCGAATGATAGAAATCGCTTTTACCGGGGCTGACGAGCTGGGCGATATCAGCGAAAAGCGCCTTGTTTGTGAGTTTATGGGGCGCTCCAACAATGTGATTTTAGTCGATTCGGGTGGCACCATCACCGCCTGTATGCGCAGAACCTCACTTGAGGACGGTGGCAGAATTGTCGCGCCCGGAATGCTTTACAAAATGCCACCCAACGGCGGTGACAGGCTTTCGGTATTTACGGCGAGCGAGCAGGAAATTTTAGAGGCGATAAGCGGGTTTGACGGAAATTTAACCGACCACCTAAGCGGTATTTCCCCTGCCATTGCCCGTGATTGCGCCGCTCGCTCGGAAGGTGACACCGCTCGCCTTGCCTGCTTGCTTTTTGAGCTGAGAAGCCGCACACCACAACCGCTTATGCTCATGCAGGACGGTAAGGCCACCGATTTTTCCGCTTTCCCCATCTTGGGCAAGCCACATGTTCTGTGTGACGGTTTCAGCGAAATGCTGGACGATTTTTACAGAGAGCGTGAGCGTGACGAGAGCAAAAAGGCGGCCTCGGGCGCATTACTTCGCACTATTAAGAACATCAAAAGTCGGCTTGAGCGCCGGCTTGCCGGACAGCGTCAGGAGCTGATTACCGCACAGGGCAGGGAGAGTATAAAGCGCCATGCCGACTTGATTATGGCAAATCTGCACGCCATCGAGCACGGCGTTTGCAAGGCCGAGGTGGTCGATTATTACAGCGAGCAATTGCCCACCGTAACCATTGAACTTGACCCCGAGCTTACTCCGCAGCAAAATGCACAGCTTCTGTTTAAGCGGTATGAGAGGCGCAAAAATGCCGAAATTGCCCTTACAGAGCGCATAGCTATCGGCGAGCAGGAACTCGCTTATGTCGAAAGTCTGCTTTACTCACTCGATGAGGCACAGGGCACCGCACAGATTGCCGAGCTAAAACGTGAGCTTGAAAGCGCCGGATATATCCGCAAAAGCGGCAGTAAAAAGCGTGACAAACCCTCTGCATTTGCCCCAAGAGCGTTCGAGCGTGACGGTTTCACTTTGCTTATCGGGCGAAATAACCGTGAAAATGCTGAGCTGACCCACAAGCATGCCTCCAAATCAGATCTGTGGTTTCACGCCCGTGAAATTGCCGGCAGTCATGCCGTGCTTTTAACCGAGGGACGCAGTCCGAGCGACAGTATTGTCGAATGGGCGGCAAAGGCGGCGGCATATTATTCAAGCGGAAAAAATATGCCCCGTGTAGCGGTCGATTACACCACAATAAAAAATGTCAAACGGCAGAGCGGCGCACAGCCGGGCATGGTGCATTATTTTAATTTCACCACCGTGCTGGTCGAGCCGACAGCGCCGTGAGTGTATAACACTTTATTAAAAACCCCTCAGAGCAAAATGCTCTGAGGGGTTTCAGACTGTCGAAAAACCCTTGGTTTTGAGATTGTCTGACCGACACACGGTGT
>CAYJAS010000135.1:0-4743 GCA_964367895.1 uncultured Oscillospiraceae bacterium
CTTGAATATGCGGCGATGGTCGAATGGGTGCGTGCACCGACAAAAAAGTCCAGCTTGGAAATTACCGCCTTTAGAGTGCGTGTACCTCCATCGGGCAGTATAAACACCCTGTCGCTATGCCCTTTAAGACGCTGATAGAGCTGCTCAAGGGTTTTTCTGTCGTCATTGTCCGGCCATACCACATGGGGTATCAGCGCTATCTGCCTGTCGGTATGCTGAAGCAGATACAGCGCAAGCTGTTCAAAAGCATCTAAGGTAATGCCCGGTCTGCTCTCACGAGCAACAACCAACGGGCTGATATTGATGCCGACCGCACGGTCAAGCTCCAGCTTTGGTGGCAAAGTGCACTCACCGGGCGTGAGCAAAAATGCCGGGTCGGGGGCAAGAGCAATATTGTCCATACCCTGCGCCTGCATGGCATCATAGGTCAGAGTTTCTCTGACGGTGATCAGGTCGAAAAGGCGAAGATGGCGTGCAAGCCCACGGGGCAAATCATCGGGTTCAACCGAACAACCCAGCAAAACATATCGCTTGCCCTGCGCCTTGATATACCTGTCTATCGCCCAATATCCTCTGCCCATATTGTAGCAGTAATTATCTCCGCCTATCGCAACCACAAGGTCGGCCTGTTCTACAAGGGCACGAAATTGCTCGTTTATCGGCAGTTTGGAATTGGTCATACCTGCCACTCTGCGTGCGTGATATGCCAAATTATATGGCGATATTCTGCCCGGCAGTTGGCGCAGGCCGAATATTTTAAGCTCGCTTAAATCAGACAGGTATTTTTGGTCGTCACCTGTCCTGTAGGAATATAGATTTACGGTAGCGTTCGGAAAAGCCGCTTTGACAAGGGAAAGCGAGGTGCGCACAAGGGCTTCACAACCGTGATTTCCACTGCCGCCGTGCTGGGTGATAAGAATATTCATTGTTCCTCCAATTTAAAAGGTGTAAATGCGCTTTACCCTGTAATTTGGGCCGAGAATAGCGTTTTGATATGCCTGTCCGGTAAACTCTGCAATGTCAAATGCCGAAAGCAATTGACCGCCTGCGGTGTGTCCGAAAATTGTGACCTCATCGCCGATTTTGCAGTCAATTCCGGTGGCATCTACCATGCACTGGTCCATGCAGCAAGCGAGATATTTTGTCTTTGTATCGTTTATCATAACCGGGCCACCGTTTGCCACCATCGGGCGGAACAGACCATCGCCATATCCTATTCCGACGGTTGCGACCACGGTCGGCTCTGTCGCCTTAAAATGACGGTCATAGCCACAGCTTTCCCCCGGCTGAATGGTGCGCAAATTGGTAATAAAAGCACGCCACGACTGGGGTTCACGCAGTCCGAGCGGATTTGACCTGTCCTCTAACATGCAATAGCCCATAAACAGACTGCCCGGCCTATAATGGGTGCAAAGCTGTTCTGCCTCTTCAAGCCATACCGTTGAACCGCTGTTACAGCAGTGTATATATTCAAGCTCAAAGCCTGCATCTTCTATCTGTTTTACCCCTCTTTTAAACAGTTCAAATTGCTCAAGCACAAAAGGATCGTTTGCACATGATGCCGTGGAAAAATGGGTAAATGCGCCGACCAGTTCGACATTGCGTGCCTCGTCAATGGCTAAAATCAACTGCTCAAGTTGCTCACCCACCGTTGCGCCGACCCTGTTCATGCCGGTCTCGATTTTTATGTGCACCTTGGTGGTTTTGTGTAATCTATCCGACCAATCGCTGATCTCACGCACCGCTTGCGGATTTATCACGGTCATTTGCAAATCGTGCTCAACGGCGTGACGAACGGCATGTGACGGCGCCGGTGCCATAATGAGCAGTTCGGTGTCGACAATACCCTGCTCACGCAGTGAAACACCCTCAAAAACCTGTGCAAGCCCGAAGATATCTATGTCATATGCCGTGGTCAGCAAACTGACCGCCTTGTGTGCGCCCAATCCGTAACACTCGGCCTTGACGACGGGCATAATCGGCTTGTTTTTCACGTGCGCCTTTACCTTTTCATAATTTTGCTTTAGTGCCGTTAAATCTATTTCCACGTAGGAATTGTAATATGTCAGCTCTTTCATAAAAATCTCCATTCTGTGCACAGCACAAATAACTTTTTGAAATCTCCGACAAAATGGAGATTTTTTGGCATCTCGCCCGCCCTCGGGCGAGGCCTTTTAATTTTATTTACAGGGATTAGCGTGATTTTTCACGCTAATCTCCCCAAACTAAAATAAGTATATCCTTTTAACCCTGTCGCTTATGGTCGCCATCGGGTAGGCAAGTGTTTGCCCGGTGAACTGCTCTATCTCCTCAAGCTTGAGCATCGCACCGCCCTTTGAACGGCCGAAAATTGTCACCTCATCGCCAATTTGGCAGGGTATATCTGTTGCATCTATCATGGTTTGATCCATTGAAGTGGATAAGTATCTTGTGCGTGTATCGTTTAAGATCACTGGTCCGCCGTCCTGTGCCATTGGACGGTAAAGCCCATCTGCATAGCCTATTCCGACGGTCGCCACTTTTGTCTTGCGCTGTGCGACAAAATGATGACTGTAACCCACGCTCTCGCCCGCCTCAATCTCATTGATATTTGTTATAAAGGTGCGCCATGAGCAGGCCTCGCTCACACCGAGGTGGTTTGTATAATCGTCCATGGAGGCGTAGCCGGTCAATATACTGCCCGGTCGAACATGGGTTGCAAAATCGAAGGGTTCTTTATACCACGACAGCGCACCTGTGTTGCTACAATGTATATATTTCGGCTCTATGCCCTGCGCTCTGACCTGCGCCACCGCCGATTTGAAAAGTTCAAACTGCACCGGTGTAAAGCTGTCATCGGTCACGGTTGCATTTGTAAAATGGGTGAACACCCCAACTATGTCTACATGCTCGGCTTTTTTAACCTCTTGCAAAAAGGCATTTAGCGGCTCCCCTGCCTTTACCCCGATTCTGTTCATGCCCGTTTCAATTTTGATATGCGCCTTGGCACGCAGTCCCAGCTGTTTTGCGGCGCTGTTGAGCGCTTGCAGATTTGATGTGTTAAACACCGGCGTGTGCAAACGATATGCCACTGCGTGTGACACGGCGTGTATCGGTGGCGGTCCCATGAGCAAAATCTCGGTGTTGAGCAGTCCGTGTTCACGGAGCTTAATACCCTCACAGGTTTGGGCGCAAGCAAGTATGCTAACCCCCATATTTTGCACAAAATATGAGGACAGCTCGACTATGCCCTGTCCGTATGCGTTTGCCTTGACCACCGGCATGATGTCACACCGGCCGTCCAATTGGTCGAGCACCTTGCGATATGCGTCATTGATGACGGCGAAATCGACCTCTAAATAAGAGTTATAGTATGCCAAATCCATATTAAAAACCTCCGTATATTGTTGAGTGTGATTTGCCTTAGGGCAATAGGTTCAGCAGGTCAAATGCCAGTTGCTCGACCTCTACATCACCGTCTGACAGCACCACCACAGCGTGTCCGCCTGCCTTGTCTATGATTATCGCACTTGCAAAATAGCCGTCACTCGAGCTTTGATATGCGATATTGCCCTCGGGAGTTTCAATAAGCTTAAAGCCGTATCCGACGGTGATATCATCCGATTTGTACTGCACTGCTGTAGCTGTGTCAAAGGCCTCATTAAAGGCGTTTAGTCCGAGGTTGCCTATAGCATAAGTGGACATCATCAGCATATCATAGGCGGTGCTTGTAAAGCCCAAGCCGCCTTCCATTGCGCCAAAACTGCGTGGTTCAAGCTCATTCCCCTGCTCGTCTGTATCCACATATAGCATGGGCGCATCGTCCTCTTCGGTGGTAATGCTCGTGCTCGACATTGAGGTGCGATAGGTGGTCATATTTTTCGCCGACGGCTCATATTCGGCGCGAAGTCCGTTGGCAAGCGCCTGTCCTAAAAGAGCCATGCCAAGCGGTGAATGTTCATACTGCTCACCCGGAGCGGCGTTTAGCTGTGCCGTCGTCATATATCGGCGCAGTGCAAAATGGTCATAATCTAAAAACGGGTCATACAAACTGCCTGTCGTATTGTCGGGCAAAGGGGCAAGGCCTGATGTATGTGTTGCAAGCTGGTGCAGTGTAAAGACCTGCCCTGCTGCAGTCGGCATGGTGGTCATCGGGAAGTATTTAGTGATGGGATTGGTCGCCGTCACGCTTCCCTGTGAAACATAAGAGGAAAAAAACAGGCCGGTGAATATTTCACTCGTGCTTCCGAGTGGGAAAATTGTGTCCTCATTGACCGCCTGCCCGTCTGCATTTCGCTCACCATAATTATAAAATTGCACTTTTCCGTCATGCAATATGCCCACCGACAGGGCATCAAGGCCGTTTTGCTCGTAAAAATCGGCGGTAAGCTGACCTGAACTGTCAATAACCTCGGGCAAATCAAGCTTTCTAAAGGGTGAAGTTTTGTCAAGCCGAGTTGTGCTCATAGTGGCACAACCCGACAGAAGCATCGCCGTGCAAAGTAGCAATATTAAAAGTTTTTTCATCATTAGCTCCGTTTAAAAAAAGAATAAGTTCTAATGTGGTATCATCTATATAGAATACCCTTTTTTGCAGTTTTTTGCAATAGCACTATTGCAAATTTATCTTAAATTTGAGCGATTACGCCCGAAATTGTGCCTATTGCATGAAATGCCACCATGAGGTATAATATTACCAAGCGTAAGGTGACGGAATTTGGCCTCATCGATATTTCCGTTATTCATTGTAGGGGCGGTCATTGG
>CAYJAS010000136.1:0-2337 GCA_964367895.1 uncultured Oscillospiraceae bacterium
CGGCAATGCGCAGGCGGTCACGGGGTGGCCGCTTTTTTTTGCGTAAATTTGTTTTTTCTGTCAAGAGATTGTCTTCACTTTAAGGAGAAAAAATTATTTGCTATGATTGCCACACAAAACCAAAAAGGAGGACTAATCATGGCAATTGATTACGCAAAGGCATATCAAACCTTTATCGACGAGGAACTTGCACAGCAGTCGGCGACAGAATGGATGACGGCGACCGGCGCACAGGTGCGATTTTCGGGCGGTAAAGAGGTCGAGATCGCCTCGCTCAGCACGAGCGGACTTGGAAATTACGACTCGACAAAGACAGACGGCACGGCATATCCCTCTGGCTCGGTGACCAGCGAATGGCAGACACATACCCTCAGCATGGACAGAGGTGTCAGCTTTTCTCTCGACCGAATGGCACCCAGCGACAGCGGATTTATCGCTACCGCTGAAAATGTCATCCGTGAGTTTGCACGCACCCAGCTGGTCAAGGAGCAGGACACCTACCGCATCAATAAGCTGTACAAAACGGCGGCGGCAGGCACTAAAGCTTCGACACATGTCTTGACCATGGCGGCAGACGACAGCCTTGTCACCGAGCTTTGCGATTTGGTGCAGGTGCTGGAAAGCGATTGCGAGCGCACCGGCGGATTTGTTGCACTCGTTTCGTCAAGCAAGAAAAATGAGTTTTTGAGCGCAAAAAATGACAGCTTTAACACAATTTCTTTTGAACAGTCTGTCGAAATCAACGGAATTGTGCTCGACCATGTCATGATGCTCAACGACATCCCTTGCATTTTCGTTCCCGAAAAGCGCATGCAGACGGCAATCGTCGTGCAGACCGGCAGAGGCTCGGGAGATGCACTTGCCGGCGGTATCGGCGCAGCTGAAGCCTCCAAGGGCATCGAGGCTCTTGTCGTGGCATATGACGGCCCGATTGCCGTCAGCAAAATTGACAGCCTAAAGCAGTTTGGCCCCGAGCAAAATCAGCTGTTTGACGGCACATCTATTCAGGCACGTTATCTTTACGACCTGTTTGTGCCCGAAAACAAAGCCGATGCCATCGGCGCACTTGTAAGTGCATGATGGAGCTGCTTTATCAAAAAGAGGGTGGCGAACAGCGTGTAAAGCAGTTGGCGCTTTCACTTTCGGGCCTTTCAGAGGCGCCGAGTGCCGAGCAAGCACTTTATGAGGCGGCGGTCAACTTTGCGCTTGTCTACTGTCACAGGGTGGACATTCCCCCCGAGATGGAACATGCGCTTGCTCTGGTGCTTTCAGATCTCTACCGTGACGGGGTTTCCCGTCCGGTGAGCTCTGTTCGCCGTGGGGACACCAACATCACTTACGCCGATCAAGGCGGAAGGGCGATTAGAGTTTTTGCGCCCTTTGTTCGCCTAAAGACCATTTAAAAGGGGGAGGGCAAAAGCATGAGTGAAGCGGAGATTCTGCGTGCTACTATGGGCGACAGGCTAAACCTGTACAGAGAGAACACAGACGGTGAGCAGGTGCAGTGGGAGCAGGTATACAGCGACCTGCCGTGTGCGCTGTCACGCTATGCCGCCCTTTCCTCACCCTCGCCTCCGGGCGAGATGGAGGTCATGGCGCAAAATGACTTTCGCATGACGCTGTTTCTGCCTGTTGGATGCCACACAAAAAGCGGTGACAAAGCCCAAGTTGTGCGATATGGGCAAAAAATTGAGGGCACAACCTCCCAGTCGTTTGCCTATCACAGTCACAGCGTTTGCGTATTGCACTGCAAGGAGGTGCACGATATATGATATCGGCTTTTGAAATTACAAAGGAAATTGCCGAAACCCTGCGCCGTATGACCGGCGAAAAGGCATTTTCCGAGCGCCTTTCAAGCGAGGTTTACCCCAGCTATATCGTGCAATGCACGGGGCAGAGCGGTTATCCGTGGGATGGCGGACGGCAGATTTTGCGGACGGTCAGTTTTAGCATACATTGTTTGCCTTCCCGTCAGCGTGCCGCTCGCAGTATAGATGAGATGGTGCAAGATGCCGCCATTGCCATAAACCCGTATTTTGTCGCTTGCGGACGGGCTTTTGCCCCGCAGGGCATGAGCATGGAGATGAGCGAGCTGGGCGGAGAGGTCAAGTTTGACATTTATTTTTCCGATCTGCCGCCACAGCCGAGCGATCAAGGCGGACAAATTATGGGCAGTTTGGATTTTGGGTTTAAGGACAAAGCGGCGTAAGGGTGACGGGGGATTGGACGGGGTTGCGGCGGGCGACCGAAGGTCGCCCATACAGGACGGGGGAACGGAGGGCGGCAAGAGCAGAGCCCTTGCCCTACAATAAATACCGGCAAATGCCGGGAACGGGG
>CAYJAS010000136.1:2437-4736 GCA_964367895.1 uncultured Oscillospiraceae bacterium
GGCGGACGACCGAAGGTCGCCCCTACAATGGAAATCGGCGAATGTTGGGGTGTCCGATTGGTCATGCAACAAAACAGCAAAATATTATTATGGGAGAGTGATTTTTAACCATGGGATTACCAAAAATTATCATTGATTTTAAGACGGCAGGCACAACGGCGATAAGTCGCAGCAGCCGTGGACATGTCGCCATTGTATTGTCAGGGCAAGAAAGCGACACGCATTTTTCCTCGATAACCGAGGTCGATAAAGACCAGTATAGCGATGAAGTATATCAGACTATTGCGCTGTGTTTCAGCGGTGGTGCAAATAAAGTGAGCTTGGTATACAACAATCCGATGGCTCTTATGAGGGCATTCGGCTATGTAGAGGGTGGCTGGGTTTGCACCTTGGCAGGCAATGAGAACGAGCTTGTAACCTATGTCAAAGAAGACAGGGCAAAGGGCGGATATGCCCGTGCCGTTGTTGCTACCGACACGGCGCCCGATTGCGAGGGTATCGTTTGGATTGAAAGCGGCTCCTTTGGCATAGACTTTGGCGAGTATATGACACTTGAAAACAAGTATTATACCGCTCGCATTGCAGGCATATTGGCAGGGCTTTCGCTCGGCCGATCGGCGACATATTTCCCCCTTCCCGAGCTGCAGGATTACCCGATAAGCACAGACCCCGATACCGACATTGAGGCCGGCAAGTTAGTGGTTGTTATGAACAATATGAAGGTGCGCCTCGGCCGTGCGGTGACAAGCTTTGTCAGCACCACACCGGAAAAGGGTGAGCAGTTTAAAAAGATAAAGATTGTCGAGGCGGTCGACCTGATGCGCAAGGACATTTCCGAGACCTTTGAAAAAAGCTATATCGGCAAGGCGATAAACGATTATGACAACAAAATGCTACTGGTGACTGCAATTAACGGGTATTTTGCCGCACTGGAGGGCGAGGTGCTCGACAGTTCGTATGAAAACCGTGCATTTGTCGATGTTGAGGCACAGCGCGTTTGGCTGATGTCAAACGGAATTGACACAGAAGGCATGAGCGATGCCGACATCGCACGTGCCAACACCGGCAGTGAAGTCTTTTTGGGCGCAAATGTCAAGTTTACCGACGCAATGGAGGACTTGACCTTTAGCGTGAATATGTAAAGGAGGGCCAAAAAATGAGCAAATTGACAGCAAGCAGAGTGCTTTCCGGCTCGTTTGCCCGACTGTGGATTGACGGCGTGCAAATAGCCGAGGCAGACAGCATCTCGCTGAACATCATCATGGAGCGCAGTGACGTGCAAATCGGCGTGGATATCGACAGCAAGCTGACCGGGTACCGTGGCGAGGGACAGCTCAAGCTAAAGCAGGTTTATACACGCTTTACCGACATTGTAAAGCAGGCAAAGCAGGGGCACGATGCCCGAGTGACCATCACGACCGCTCTCAAAGACCCCGACAGCGTCGGCGGTGCCGAGGAGCGGTACAGCGTGAGCAATGTGGCGCTGGAACAGCTTCCGCTGGTCAATTATTCGACCGGCAAGATCAACGAGCAGACCATTCGCTTCCGCTTTGCGCCCGGCGATCTGACAAGTCTTTCGGAAATTGTGGCTGAGGAGCAAGGATAATGAGCCGATATGAGGGCTTTGAGCAGGCGATAAGGGCGGAAAAAGCGCCCATGCATATTTCATTTTCACGGCTTGGAATTGTCGCACGCTGTATGCCACTTTCGGCAGAGGAGGTTGGGCAAGCACTTGAGCTTGCCCCCTCTTTGGCGGCGGCGAGGATATTGTATTTGTCCTGTGAGGAGCTACGGCAGGCGGGCGAGAGCATGAGAAAAAGCGGACTTATTTTGTCGCCCGATGACATTGCGCTGATGCTTCCGTATGCCGATGTGAAGGCGGCGGCCGATATAATTTTGGAGCAATCGGGCGCGGTGTCTGCCGAGGTGGAACTGCTAAAAACGGCCGAGAGCGAGCAAAGCGGCGGCGTTAGAGTTCAGCCATCGGGCGATGGTGCAGGGTTGGGAAAAGGCAGGGCAAAAGCCGATGCCATGAGCCTTGCACGGAGCATTTATGCGTCTGAGAGTGGCAGTTTTACGCAGCAGGCGATGCAGACGGCGATTGATGGGCAGTCGACCATGACAGGTGGCGGTTTTGAAAATGTTTTAGCCGAGCAGAATAGCGTTTTGATGCAGGATGATGCGAGAGAGAACAGGCCGGCAGTGAACCGTGAGTCGCAGGGCGGTTTTGGTGAGCATATTATTTCGTCGGTGCAGTCCTTTTTCAGTTTGCCGACACAGCACGGGGCAAGGCAGAGCA
>CAYJAS010000137.1:0-4639 GCA_964367895.1 uncultured Oscillospiraceae bacterium
GTAAAAATGATACCGCCGTAAGGCGGTATCAACTTATGCCCTCGTTCTTTGTCCCACTTCCCCTGTAGGGGCGACCTTTGGTCGTCCGCATTCCCCCGTCCTAACCCAAAAACCAACCAATACAAAAAGGAGCCCACCCCAAAATGGAAAACAAAAATAAAAAAGGCACGGTAAGAATAGGTACGGCGATAATGATGACTTTGCTCGGAATTGTCGCCACCTTCAACATAACCTTCTTCATCTCGGCGGAATATTATAACAACCGCATTTGGGATTTTCAGCAATCGGCCGAGGACTATGAAAAAATGTCCGAGCTCGAACAAATTGTCTCAAATTATTATATCGGTGATTATGACAAAACGGAGGCATTTGAAGGCGCACTCGCCGGATATGTCGAAGGTCTCGGCGACCAATGGTCGGGCTATTATACGGCAGAGCAAACCAAAATCATTGATGAGCAAAACGCAAACACCTATGTCGGAATCGGTGTAACAATAAGCATGGAAGAGATGGGCGTGCGCATCACAAAGGTCGCCCAAGGTGGCCCTGCACAGCAGGCAGGCATAGAGCATTATGACCTGATAACACATGTGGACGGTGTGCCGGTTTTTGACATCGGCGGACAGGATGAAATAGTCGCCACCGTGCGCGGTCAAGAGGGTACAAGCGTCGAAATTACAGTTAGCCGTGACGGACAAAGCCTGACCTTTGACATTGTCAGAGCCTCTGTGCTGAGCGAGGGTATAACCGCCCGTCTGATAAACGACAACATCGGGTATATAGTAATAGACGGATTTTCGACTCATGTCGATGAGATGTTTGAAGAGCAACTCAATTTGCTGATAGAGCAAGGCGCACAAGGCTTTATTTTTGATGTTCGCTTTAACGGTGGTGGCTATGTCAGTGTAATGAACAATATGCTCGACCTTCTGCTGCCTGAGGGTGTCGTAATCAGTATGGTCGACAAAGCAGGACAGGTGACCGATTACACCTCGGATGAAAATATGCTCGATATGCCGATGGCAGTGCTGACAAATGAGTATTCAATAAGCGCCGCAGAGTTTTTTGCCGCCGCACTTCAGGAGTACGGAGTGGCGCAGGTGGTTGGCGATAAAACAGCGGGCAAGGGCTTTTCACAACAGTTAATTTACCTGTCGGACGGATCGTCGGTAAACCTGTCCACCAGCCGTTATTACACGCCAAAAGGCACAAACCTTGCCGATGTCGGCATAACCCCCGATTATTTGGTGGAGATGACCGAGCAGCAAATGAGTGATTTCTATCACCTGACTGAAGAGCAAGATACCCAACTTCAAAAAGCGATAGAAGTGCTGACACCTTCACTTCCGCCCGCTCCCGTTGAATAGTATTCCATCCTAATTCAAACCATGTTCTAAAAATACCCAAACCGCCATAGATATTGTAAAAATATCTATGGCGGTGATATATATGTTCGCTATAATTTCCATGAGTCAACCACCCGAGCCTCGTTCTATCTTCAAACAACTGTTTAAATCCACAAAAAAGCCGCAAATTATACCTCACAGAATAGGTATGACCTATTTTTACACGGCATTATTGCCAAAGAGCAATAATGCGGAAGCACAATGTCTAAAACTGCTCAAACAGCTCAAAGATACAGGGGTTCGCTCGGTGCATTTACCGTCTGAACTGCGGCATATTGCAGAAAGTTTGCAACTTGCGCAGCTCAACAAAAAAGCCGCTGTCAGCGCTCTGACCGTGCCGGCGGTGATAAAAACCGCAGCACAGCTCGGCTGTCCGCCACATGCACTTTGCGTGCAAATATGCGCCCAAAACAGCACAAATTACACGGCGATAGCCTCCTTGCTGGCACCCATGGTCAGAGCGCTCCGCTTCGACCCACCACCGGGCGAAGCCTTGGCACAAGGACTGCTATCGACCTATGGCATTGCATCAAGCGGACCGCCGCCAAAGGACACGAAAACCCTCAAACTCTGGCTGTCCGGGCAATGCCCGCAAGGCGGAAGTATTTTAAATCTAACAGGGGAGCATGAACAGGAAAATGCTTTCCGGCCAAGTTTTACCGCACGGGGAAGGGCAGAACAATTTGCACAGCATGAGCAAAGCGAGCTGATTTTTTCAGCCTTGGTGGCAAACGGCGCAATAAGCGCCCACGATTTGCGCATTACAAAAATCCTTCCCCCACCTATATTCATACAAAATTAACCGCAAAAAACAACATTTTACCCACACTTTACCAATTCAAATACAAATTGACCTTGACAGAGCTAAATAAGCACACTATAATAATAAAGTTACAACAAAAAACAGGAGGAAATACCGATGATCAAGCAATACAAGCTTACACAGGAAAAGCTTGATGAGTTCAAAGAAGAGCTCGAATACCTGAAAACCGTCCGTGAGAAAGAAGTTGCGGAGCAAATAAAAGAGGCACGTTCATTTGGTGACCTCTCGGAAAACAGCGAATATGATGAGGCGAAAAACGAGCAAGGCAAACTTTATTCAAGAATTGCCGAGCTTGAAAATATCATACCCAATGCGGTAATAATAGATGAGACCGACGGTGAAAGCGATGCACGCATCACCATTGGCGCAACTGTCACCTTTGTCAGCCCGATGGGCGAGCAAACAATGACAATAGTCGGCTCGCAGGAGGCCAATCCGGTAGAAAATCGCATTTCGGACGAGTCACCGATAGGCAAGGCGCTTATCGGCAAATCGGTAAATGAAGAAGTGACGGTAGAAGCGCCGGCAGGAAGCTTTTCTTGCAAAATAATTAAAATAGTGCGATAAGCAGGAGTGTTTTAAATGACAGAAAACAACGACAATATTCCGGTGCAAAGTGAGCAAGAGCTAAGCGAACTGCTTCAAATTAGGCGTGACAAGCTAACAGCATTGCAGGAGCAAGGGCGAGATCCCTTTGCCCAAACCAAATATGACCGCACCGAAAAGAGCGCCCAAATCTTAAACGATTTTGAGCAACTTGAAGGCAAAGATGTATCTATAGCAGGCCGCATAATGTCAAAGCGTGACATGGGTAAGGCCTCTTTTTGCCATTTGCAAGACGAGTGTGGGCAAATACAAGTTTATATAAAGGTGGACGAGCTCGGAGAGCAGGAGTATGAAACCTTTAAAAAGCTGGACATCGGTGACATCATCGGTGTCAAAGGCCATGTTTTCCGCACACGCAGAGGTGAGATTTCGGTACATCTAAAGGAGTATACTTTACTTGCCAAATCTCTGCTTCCGCTACCCGAGAAATTTCACGGTCTGCGTGACACCGACACTCGCTACAGAAGGCGATATGTCGATCTGATAATGAATCCCGAGGTGCGTGACACCTTTAGAAAGCGCAGCCGAATTATAACCGAAATCCGTGCATATTTTGACGGGTTAGGATACCTCGAAGTTGATACGCCGGTGCTCAACAATATACACGGCGGTGCGACAGCACGTCCGTTCATAACCCACCACAACACACTCGGGCTTGACCTTTATCTGCGTATAGCGACCGAGCTTCACCTAAAGCGCCTTATAGTCGGCGGACTTGACAGGGTGTATGAAATCGGCCGTCTGTTCAGAAATGAGGGAATGGACACAAAGCACAACCCGGAGTTTACAACAATAGAGTTTTATGAGGCATATACCGATGTATATGGCATGATGGAGCGCACAGAAACCCTGTTCCGCATGCTTGCCGAAAAGATTTGCGGTACCCATATAGTAAAATACGGCGACCTTGAGATAGACATGGGCAAGCCGTTTGAGCGTTTGAGCATGGCGCAAGCACTGCACAAATACAGTGGTATAGATTATTCGGAAATTAAAACAGACGAGCAGGCACACGCCCTCGCCAAAAAGCATGGAATAGAACCCCTAAAGACACAGGGCAAAGGGGCTATTTTAGCCGAGCTGTTCGACAAATATTGTGAGGACAAGCTGATACAGCCCACCTTTATAACCACCTATCCTGCCGAAATATCACCTCTTTCAAAGAGAGAGCCGACCGACCCCGACTATACACAGCGTTTTGAGCTGTTTATAGCCGGCGCTGAGTATGCAAATGCATTTTCCGAGCTAAATGACCCGATAGATCAAAGAGGGCGCTTTGAGGCACAGGTAGCGCTCAGAGCACAGGGCGATGATGAGGCGGCAGAAATGGACGATGATTATGTCATGGCACTGGAATACGGACTACCGCCCACAGGCGGATGCGGTATCGGTATCGACAGACTTGTAATGCTGCTGACCGACAATCGCTCGATACGAGATGTTCTGCTGTTCCCCACAATGAAACCGATAGAATAATCTGCCCGTACTCCGTGTAGGGAGCGACGCCCTTGTCGCTCCAATTCCTCGTATGTAGGGGCGGTCATTGGCCGCCCGTCCCCCGTTTACCACCCTAACCGACCAAAGACCTATACTCGTATAGGTCTTTAAGCGTTAAAAAATGCTTTTTTAAACGCTTAAAGATATAAAAAGCCTACTGCAAATGAATTGCAGTAGCTTTGGAAATCTCACTTTCGCTCGATTACACGGCACTCCTCGAGTGCCGCCGGCACCGTGTGCCGGTCAGACAATCTCAAAACCATTGGTTTTTCGACAGTCTGAAAGACCTATACTCGTATAGGTCTTT
>CAYJAS010000138.1:0-4629 GCA_964367895.1 uncultured Oscillospiraceae bacterium
TCCTTCTGCCCCTGCCAAAACAGAAAACACATCGAAAGATGTGTTTTTTTGTTTTTATCGTAGGGTCGATTCACGAATCGACCGTTGTGCCTTGCGAGTAGGTAATAGATTTTGGACGAAAGCCGCCACTCGGCAAGAGCAGAGCCCTTGCCCTACAGGACGGAGGTGCGGCGGGCGGCCGATTTAAATCAAATTTATATTTTAAAAATCCGTATTTGCACTTTTTAAAATATTATTACACTATTTAAAAAGTGAAAGCTGATTTACAATAATGCTTTTGCAAGCTCTATCTGTAACGATAGCATTTGGACCTGCTTGGCCAATTAAAACCGGCGATTTTGGGTCATGCTTTTTAATATTTAAAAGGGCCGATTTTTCGCTTTGCAAAGCATAACAATAAGTGCAACCATTGCCACAGCAATTGTATGTCCCGATATCAATACTCTCAATGCATCTGCATTCGGGGCGCTGGTTTTTATCTTCACGGACATCAATTTTACAGTCTAAAATACTCTCAACAATTTTGCGGTCGATGCAAGCGCCTTGCTTTATACCGTATTTTTTTAAATCATAATTTTCTGCACAAGTAAAAATCTCAATACCGTTTTCTTTGGCAATTTTAGAAAAAATCTCGCTTATCTTATTTATATTTAAAATATTCATTTGTTCTGCCGGATTTTTGCCCATGCGCACAGTGACATTTTTATACGGATCGACAAAGCTAATTACACACCTGTTTGTGTAGCCGCTAAGACGGCTTGCCATATAAGAAAACTTTTCTTTGTGATAATTTAAATTGTATTTTTCATCAATTATAATCGGGTCATATCTCCACACCATTCGGTTTTTAGAAAGCATTTTAGAAAGGGAAATAAATGCATTTATCAGCTCATTTTTATCGGGCAAATTTCTCTCGATTTCATTGCCGTAAGGTGTCAAGGTGAACTCAAAATAATAGGGATAAAATAGCTTGTCAATCTCAGGTAAATATTTTAAAAACGGCAGTGGATTTTTAGTCCAAAAAACAATTAGGTCAACTGTTTTTAAATTGAGCTCAACACGGCTGAGCCTGTCTTTATTGTACGGATTTTGCACAAGCACATAACCGTCTTTTAACCGATTTAAAAACCACTCACCAAAATGCGACGGAATATCACAACGCCTGCTGGCACTGATTATCATAGCAGGTAATCGTTCGAGTCTTGCGGTGCACCTTCACGGGAGGTGTCAGTATACTCTCGCAGGACATTGCAAATTGTTATTTTATAACTTTTAAATAATTTATTTTTGCCCTCTGCTTGGCTTGCTCTATGCTCCATATTGTTGCGCCATTTTTCCACTGCCTGTTCACTTTCCCACACATTCATCGAAAGCAATTTCCCCTCATTATTTAAACTGCTAAATCTCTCTGCGCTGATAAATCCGTCATCTGTCGAAAGCATCGGTTTTAAAAATGCCGCAAGTTCCAAATATTTTTCCATGCCCTCTTCAGTCGGTGTCACTTCAAATAAAACTATAATTTTGCTCATATTTTACTCCTCTATTTTTCGTAAAGTTTTCAGTTTTTAAAAAGTTTAATTTGTTTTTATTATACCTTGTTTTTATTGTTTTGAAAAGCAATTTAAAAATATTTTTTAAAATTGCGGAGAGGATATCGGGGGAGGGGCAGAGCGGCAAGAGCAGAGCCCTTGCCCTACGGGACGGGGATACGGCGGGCGATTCGTGAATCGCCCCTACAATTAAACACCGGCAAATGCCGGTAGCGGACGACCACAGGTCGCCCCTACATACCGAAGGTGGGGGATAATGAGGGCAGGTTGGGGAAATACGAGGGGTGACAGTACAAATGTACGGCGCCCCGAGTATTCACCCAAAATGTCCCATTTTCCCCCACCTAAAAAACCGCCCCGAAGGGCGGTTATGATTATTTTGCCAGCTTTCTCTGCACTGCCTTTACCGTCTCTACAATCGGTATGGTGGTAATGGCAAGGCCGACCGATATGGCGTACATTTCAACCGGAATGGCGTGTAGGCCAAAGGCATTTGCCACCGGCGGAATGTAAATTACTCCTGCTGTCAACACAAAACTGACGATGCATGCAAGCCAAAGCGACTTATTTCTATGGGGCAATTTAAAGATACTTCCACGCTGTGAGCGCATGTTAAAGCTGTGGAAAATCTCCGAAATACTCATGGTCAAAAATGCCATGGTGATGCCCAGTTCACTGTCGCCCACACCCCATGTGCCGACCTCTGCATGATGGCCGATAAAATAAGCTATCAGCGTCAGCACGGCGACCATGATGCCTTGATAGATGACATCGGTGCCCAGACCGCCGGAGAATATGCCCTCATTTGTCTTTCGGGGCTTGCGTGTCATTATGCCCGGCTCTGCAAGTTCCATGCCTAAAGCGAGCGCCGGGAAGGTGTCGGTAACAAGGTTTATCCACAAAAGGTGCACCGGCTCTAAGATGATAAATCCGAAAATAGTGGCCACGAAGATGGCCAGCACCTCGCTCATATTTGAGCCGAGCAAAAATTGAATTGCCTTGCGGATATTGTCATAAATGCGTCTGCCCTCTTCAACGGCGCCGACGATGGTGGCGAAATTGTCATCGACCAACACCATGTCTGCGACATTTTTGGTGACATCGGTTCCTGTGATGCCCATGCCGACGCCGATGTCGGCATTTTTAATGGAAGGAGCGTCATTTACACCGTCACCGGTCATTGCTGTGACATGCCCACGCTCACGCCATGCGTTTACTATGCGCACTTTGTGCTCGGGCTGAACTCTGGCGTATACGCTGAACTCGCCTATGCGCTCGCTCAGCTGTTTGTCATCAAGCTCGTCGAGATCGACACCGGAAATCGCCTGATTGCGTTCTGTGATAATGCCCAGCTCAAGGGCAATTGCAATGGCGGTGTCACGGTGGTCGCCGGTTATCATTATCGGGCGAATGCCGGCTTTGCGGCACTCGGCTATGGCATCTTTAACCTCGGGGCGAACCGGGTCAATCATTCCACATAGCCCGACAAATATCAATTTGTGCTCAAGTTCGCCGTGCTCAAAAGAGGTGGGCGCACTGTCATAAAGGCGCATTGCGGCGGCCAGCACACGCAGGGCACGATCTGCCATCTGCTTGTTTTGGTCAAAAATATCGGCACGCTTTTGCTCGGTCATCTCGTGGGCTTTTCCGTCCTCCCAATAATGGGTACAGCGCAAAACCACCTCATCAGGTGCGCCCTTTGTATACTGCACGATGCCTTCTGTTTTGCTGTTGTGCACGGTGGACATCATTTTTCTGCCGCTGTCAAAAGGTGCCTCGCCGATACGTGGACGCTCCTGGCTCAGCTCGGGTTTTAAAATGCCAAGACCGGTAGCATAGTTGACAAGTGCGCACTCGGTCGGCTCGCCTGTTGCCTCACCTGTGGGTGACGGCTCGGCATCACTGCACAAGGTCATGGCGGTGGCCAGCAGACGCTCATCTGAGGCGTAATGTGCCGTGACCGTCATCTTATTTTGGGTCAGCGTGCCTGTTTTGTCGGAACAAATTATCTGTGCACAGCCGAGGGTTTCAACGGCGGTCAGCTTTCTTATAATAGCATTTCGCTTTGACATATTTGTAACGCCTATCGACAGAACTATGGTAACGACGGCGGCAAGCCCCTCGGGAATGGCGGCAACCGCAAGGCTGACCGCTATCATAAAGGTTTCAATCATCAGAGCGCCCGAAAAATCGCCCGCCCTTATCAGGCTGAAGACAAAGATAAAGGCGCAAATGCCGAGCACCAATTTTGTCAGCACTCCGCTGAGCTGATGAAGCTTGATTTGCAAAGGAGTTTTACCCTCCTCCGCTTTTGCAAGGGCATCGGCTATTTTGCCCATTTCGGTGTCCATTCCGGTGCCGGTGATAACCGCTTTTCCACGGCCGTAAACGACCGTGCTTCCCATGTAAACCATGTTTTTGCGGTCGCCCAGCGGAACATCTTTGTCGGTGCTCAGCCCGACAAGCTCAAGCGCCTTTGTCACCGGAACGCTCTCGCCGGTCAGCGCCGCTTCCTCGATTTGCATACTTGCACATTCGATGACACGACCGTCTGCAGGCACGGCATCGCCGGCTTCCAGCAGAACGACATCGCCGACGACAAGTTGCTCGCTGGCTATGGTCGAAATATGCCCGTCACGCAGGACACGGCTTTGTGCGGCCGCCATTTGCTGCAGCGCCTCGATGGCCTTTTCCGCCTTGCTCTCCTGATAAACGCCGAGCAATGCATTGATGATGACGACCGCCAAAATGATGAAAACATCGGTCAGGCTTTCGCCCGAATAGACCGCTGTGACGCCCGAAACGGCGGCGGCAACGATCAAGATGATGATCATCGGGTCTTTGATTTGCCCCATAAATCTGCTGAAAAATGACTGCTTAGGGGGCTGTTCAAGGGCATTTTTGCCGTTTTTCAGCAGGCGAGAGGTGGCCTCCTCGGTGGTAAGACCGGAGGCAGAGGTTTCTGTCGCTTCGAGGGTCGCCTCGAGGGTTTGACGGTAGAATTTCATGCCAAAACTCCTTTTATATTAATATTTGTTTGTCGATGTATATTGTTTGTCGTTTGGGACGATGTGGCGAA
>CAYJAS010000139.1:0-4364 GCA_964367895.1 uncultured Oscillospiraceae bacterium
AAATCCGGCGTGGGGGTATTGCAATTTTTCATTAATTATGGCATTATCTACATATGAAAAAGATATTTTTAAACCAACGGATTTGGGTGGCGGTACTCGGTGCGCTGATCATGCTGATGCTGACCGGCACCGACATGATGCAAAATGCATCGTACACCCTTGCGGACGCTTTGTATCAGCGCCCGACTTTCACCCGTGATGACATTATTATAATAGGTATAGATCAGCGTGCCGTCGATTTGCTCGGGCCGACACCGTGGCCGAGGGATATTATGGCGCAGGCGCTGGAATATTTAAACGCCGATGCGGAACTTGCGCCGGCCGTTATCGGGCTTGATGTGACCTATATCGGTGACGGTGCCGATGCCGCCGCCGACGCTCGGCTTGCCGCCGCCGCACAGGCGCACGGAAATGTTATCACCTCGGCGACCGCCACTTTCGGCACACAGCTTGTGACAACGGCAGACGGCGATTTTTACGTCGATGATTTTGCCGTGCTCGCTTTTGAGCAAAGTTATGATGCTTTGCGGGAGGTAACCACCATCGGGCATGTCAACGCCATGCTGGACGGCGACGGAATATTGCGCCATGCCATCTGGCAGATTGATTTGCCGGACGGTACCGTTGTGCCATCTTTCCATGCGGCAATTTATGAGAGATATGTGCAGTTGACAGACGGAATATTGTCAGACCCACCGCAGACCGATGCACGGCACAATTGGTATGTGCCGTTTTCGGCACCGCCCGGCTCGTTTTATGATGGATTTTCGGTGGCCGATTTGATTGAGGGCACAATCGACAGGCGGTTTTTTGACGGAAAAATCGTGCTTATCGGGCCATATGCGCAGGGAATGCAGGACGATTATACAACGGCTATCGACCATGCGACCAAGATGTACGGCGTGGAATATCAGGCAAATGCCATCGCTGCACTGCTCAACGGCACGACAAAGGTGGAGCTTTTAAGCGGACCGCAAAATGTGCTTGCCGTCTTGGCGGCGGCGCTGTGCATGCTTTGGTTTTACGAGAGAAGCGTCAAGGTGGCGACAATTTCATGGGCATTGCTGACCGCCGCTTGGATAGGCATTTGCGTGACGGCATATGAGTTTGGATATGTTTTGCAGGTGTTTTTCGTGCCGTTTGCCGTGTCGGCGGCATTTGTTGTGTCGGTGGCGACAAACTATGTCCGTGCCGCATTGGAGCGCCGGCGTGTAACGCTGACCTTTAGGCGGTATGTTGCGCCGGAAATTGTCAGCGAACTGCTGGAGGGTGATGAAAACGCAATGCAATTGGGCGGTAAAACCAGCCAAATTGCCGTGCTGTTTGTCGACGTTAGGGGATTTACGCCGATGGCCGAGGTGCTCGATGCGCAAGAGGTGGTCGAACTGCTCAACAGCTATTTGACGCTGACGGCAGAGTGCATTTTCCGCTACCACGGCACACTTGATAAATATGTCGGCGACTGTACCATGGCATTTTGGGGTGCACCGCTGGAGCAGGAGGACTGTGTGTTTAAAGCGGTCAAGGCAGGGCTTGACATGCTGGAGCAGTCCAAGACGTTGTCGGGCGAGCTGGAGAAAAAATACGGGCGCAGTATGCAGTTTGGCATCGGCGTGCACTTTGGGCCGGCGGTTGTCGGCAATATCGGCAGTCCGGCGAGAATGGATTATACGGCGATTGGCGATACGGTCAACACAGCTTCACGCCTGGAGGGCAATGCACCGCCCGGGCAGATGTATGTCAGCCGTGCCGTTGCCGATGAGCTGAAGGGGCGTGTGCGCTTTACCTCGCTGGGCACGGACATGGTGCTCAAAGGGAAAAGTGCAGATTTTGAAACCTTGCGTGTGGACGGTTTGGCGCTCGGCGAGGCAGAAAAGTAACGATTTGGGCAAAATAGTGCAAAATTGATTTAAATATCTGCTAAAAATTGTCGCAGATTACATTTTTTTGGTATTGTTTGCTGTGAATATAAGTGATATAATCAAGCTTGTTTGATTAACAAAAAATTTACACGATTTATTCGGAGGTAGCAGCAAATGGCAGACCATTCTTCTTCAGCGCAGACCACTACCGTGGCCGTCAGCGTCGCAAACCCGTCATCTATCGGACTTTTGGGACTTGCACTTGTAACCTTGGTGGCATGTTCACAAAAACTCGGACTGACTTCGGGAACATCGCTCGTAATTCCTTGGGCACTTTTCCTCGGGGCGGCGGCACAGGTTTACGCCGGTGCGATTGACGCTAAACTCGGCAATGTATTCGGTGCAACAGCATTTTTCGGCTACGGATTTTTCTGGTTCGCCGTTTCATGTTCTTGGATGATACAAAACGGGGTGTTCGGCGAGCAAATGCAAGCAAATGCAGATGCATCACAGCTTGGCGTTGCCTTTTTCGGCTACCTGATATTCACACTGTTTATGACGGTCGGCGCTATGGAGACCAACAAAGTGTTGTTTATCATCTTTTTGCTTATAGATGGCTTGTTCCTCGGACTGTCGCTCAGCTCGTTTGGAATTATGGAGCATTTCTTCCATCAAGTCGCAGCATATTCCGAACTGCTTATTTCGCTGGTATCTTTCTATGGTTGCGCAGCAAATGTACTCAATGCTACATTTAAAAGAGAGTTTTTACCGCTCGGCAAGCCCTTTGGAATATTCACCGCAAAACAACCTGTGGTTGTTCACAGCGGCAAAAAAGTCCCGCAGTTTGCGGCTAAAGGCTCAAGCAAATAATTGCAATTAATTTGGAAAGCACCGTAGAAATACGGTGCTTTTTTAATATTATAGTATAGAATACCCAAAATTTATACTGATTTCGGTGCAATGCTTTGCTGTATTGCCAGTTTGAAATATATTCCTTTACAATTCACTTTTGCTGTGCTATCATAGGTTTATTATTCATTTAGGGGGTATAATTATGAAAAGCGAATTGGGAAAGCGCTATAATCTGCTGACGGCTATTGCAATGGTTATCGGAATAGTAATCGGAAGCGGCGTCTTTTTTAAGGCGGAAAAAGTGCTAAATGCGACAAATGGGGATTTGACGCTTGGTATTTTGGCGTGGATTATCGGTGGTGCGATCATGGTCATTTGCGCATATGCGTTCGCCGTGCTCGCCGCGAGATATGAGAAAGCAAACGGCATTGTTGACTATGCTGAGGCGGCCGGTGGCAAGGTATACGGGTATGCGGTCGGCTGGTTCATGACCACAATTTATTATCCGTCGCTGACAGGTGTTCTCGCTTGGGTTTCGGCAAAATATACCGCGGTACTGCTAAACTTTACCGATGTAAACGCCGGCGCAGAGACCTTTGTCATTGCAAGCATGTACATGGTGATTATCTATGCGCTAAACGCCTTAGCGCCCATTTTATCGGGCAAGTTCCAAGTTTCTACTACGGCAATTAAACTCATTCCGCTCATCCTTTTGGCTGTTGTCGGTACGATATCGGGCATTTCAAGCGGACAGATTGCCCAAAACTTCGCCGCAGTGACGGCAGAGGTGACGACAGCAAATCCGCTTTTGACCAGCATTGTTGCAACGGCATTTGCGTATGAGGGCTGGATAGTTGCGACCAGCATCAACTCAGAGCTTAAAGACTCAAAGCGAAATCTGCCAAAGGCGCTAATTTGGGGAACACTTGTAATTGTTGTCGTTTACATTGCTTACTTTATCGGTCTTGCAGGCGCAATGCCGACAAGCGAGTTTATGACAGGCGGAGAGGCCGCTGTTAAGCTGGCCTTTACCACAGTGCTCGGTCAGGTGGGCGGAAGCTTGCTTGTTGTCTTTGTCGTAATCTCTTGCCTCGGCACGCTAAACGGACTGATGCTCGGTTGTACCCGTGGCATTTATTCTCTTGCCCTGCGTGATCTCGGCCCCAAGCCAAAGGTGTTCAAACAGGTTGACCCTGCAACAAAAATGCCTTCAAACTCGTCGGTACTGGCGCTGCTTCTGACCTGTGCATATCTATTTTTGTGGTATGGCAATTTTGCAGGCTGGTGGGGACTGTTCCTCGATGTATCCGAACTGCCGATAGTCACCATGTATGCGCTGTATATACCGATTTTCATTTGGATGATTAAAAATATCAAAGATGCAAGCGTCTTTTCTCGCATAGTTGTGCCTGCGCTTGCCATAGTAGGCTCGCTGTTCATGATTTACGCCGCCTTTGTAAGTCACGGAAGCTCGGTTTTTGTTTATCTTGTAATGTTTGCAATCATCATGGCAATCGGACTTGCTTTCAGAAAAGCAAAAGCTTAACTGCCTATAATAGCTTATACAAAAAGAAGCAATGCATGTGCATTGCTTCTTTCAGACTGTCGAAAAACCCTTGGTTTTGAGATTGTCTGACCGACACACGGTGT
>CAYJAS010000140.1:0-4331 GCA_964367895.1 uncultured Oscillospiraceae bacterium
CCATTCGCCGCCATTACAGCTGTTGTACAAAGCAAAAATGCTAGTGTGAAAACAACTCCACCAAGAAAGGAAAATAATCTTTTTTTCATAGTAAACTCCTTCTTTCTCTAAAATACAATTACATATTTACGTTTCGCATTGTTTTTTCTCATTAATAGTCAGGCTTGCAAGTCAAAAAATAAAAAAGCGGATACTGCATATATTTATCCAAATATTTTAGTGCAATTATACTCTACCACAAAGATGCAGGTTCAATTTTCTTAATATTCTTAAACTGAAAATCATCATCAACTAATTGTTGGTCGATGTGCCAAAGTGCACCATCACAATCTAAGTACCAAAGAGAGTTAACCATATAAGCAACGTTTTCAGCAATTTTTTCAAACATATGATCGCTCTGCTCACCATTGTTAACCTCTTCACTATAAAGATATAGGTTGAGCTGTTTGTCGATATATCCAAACCCGCTTGCGAAGGGCACCAAAGATTGCACATCACTTGCCACCAAGGTCGGATCAAATGTAGATATATATTCAGGGTGCTGATAGTCGCTCGGGTCATCCCAAATAAACACTTCATCATCTTTTGTCAAGGCAATGTGCATGCTTGCTTTTGCTGACAATCTCTGCTGTGCTCCCGGGCCTGTTGCCCATCTCGGCAGTTGATATCCATTTTGCATAATGCTCAAAAAAGAGGTTACATTGCTAATCATCAGCTCGCCTTTGTCGCTGTTTCCGTATTGCTCGATGTCCTCATAATGCCACGCCTCCCCCTCTGCTGTCCAAAAAAGATTTCCGCGCCTTATCGCACTGTCGTAGGTATATAATCCTAAATTTGTTTGGTCGCTATTAAGATAACTATAAAGCAATTCTACATCTGTAAAATTCTCCATTAGTTTGGTCGGTTTTGTTAAAAGTTGTTCACCTGCAAGAGTAAAATAGGTAATCTGCCCCCACCCCCACAGAGTACTGCTACTGTCAAGTGCATATACTTCATATTCCGGCGTGCCGGGCGAAGTAAAAACTCTATCGACATCATTGAGCACTTTGGAGAACTCTCCTGAGGGATCAGTAGGGCGGCCCATTATGCCGGGAGTTGCTTCTAAATAATCGGAGTTTGAAAATATACGTGCAACCGCCGAGTACAAGTGTCCGTCGGCTAATATTGCATAAATGATACCTGACTCCTCAGAAATTTTCGTGTCAAACTGTCCCAATTTGGCATCACTAAAGTCAATATCAATAGGTGAAACACCCGAGCTTACCACTTCCGGTTCGAGCTCTGGTTCCGGCTCTGTCTCTTTATCAAGTTCAGCGATTTCCGGTGTAGTCATATCTTGAAGCTCGTCAGATAGAGAATTTTGCTCGTCGCAAGCCGATAGTAGTAGTAAAAAAGCCAGAAGTATAATAAGCTTTTTCATCAAACACCCTTTCACAAAATTACAAATTTACATGTTTACATTTCGCATTGTTTTTTCTTTTTAATAGTCAGACTTGCAAGTCAAAAAATTAAAACAAAACGGAGGAAAAAGTTATGGTTTCAGCATTTTTGTGTAGCCCAAGCAGAAAGGAATCATTAGGCCTTGCAAATACGGAAACAAGGTATTACACTCTTTCAAGTAGCGAGGCAACTACACTGAGAAACTTCTATGAAGCATCAGAAGCAGGAAAGGCCGAGTTTTTGCAGTTGGTATTTGATGTACTTGGAACTGCAATTCAATCTACAGTCGCCTCTATGGCCTATAGTATGGCAACTTCAATTGCGGTTTCCCTTATTCAAGAACATATGGAAACTCTTGATAACGACTTCGATGAAGTTCTATCCAATCAAGAAGAGTATATTGATGTAAAGTGTGTTTATCAATATCGCAGGCATGGCAGAAGCGGCGCATATTTCCTCGAAAGTGTAGAAGTTGCTTAACAATAAATCGTTTTTTACCGCAACAGGGTGTACAGAGCTAATCTGTGCACCCTGTCATGCTATTTTCTGCCTGTTATTGAGGTCCGTACAATAACAATAAGTCGAGTAATAATTAAAGGAATAAATGTAGTAGCTAAAGAATAGATAGTTCTGTTTACCTCATTAAAAAAATAAGGTTTAATAACCCAAAGGACAATGACAATCCCTACAAAAATTAAAATATCATAGGCTTTTACTTGATACTGCTCTTTGAGAAAAGTATTTATTTTTTTAATTTTATTTATCATTTTATCTCCTCTTTTAAATCATTCAGATGAAATCAGTTGTAATATCTCATTTGGTAAGCACTCAAGCAAACTGCTATACAAGTAAATCGAAGTAGTGTTTATATCATGTTCACTTTCGCTGTAATCATATATAAAGTCAACATGGTGAGAAGTCCCTGCTTCCATCCTTGCAAAATAGCCGTTGTTGCCATTGAATTCCATTCTAATGCTAAGCCCTTCTACATTGTAAGCATCACTACCCGGCCACCAAAATCGTTGTACGTTTAGTGACCCTAATAAGCTTATTGTTTCAGTATACTCCCCTCCTGATATGACAACCTTAGAGGCTGACGAATTTTCAACTGTAATGCTATCGGTGCCATCAGGTATCCATTCATAGCTTTGCGCACTGCCGGGCAAGGTGATAATAAAGCTTATACCTTCAAAATCTTGTGGCAAATAATCAGAGAGCTTTTGTATTTGAAAAAAAGTGAAAATAAAGATCACCGAAAATACTATTGCAACAAAAGAAAGTATCATGCGCTTTAAGCTTTTTTTAATAAACAAAGCATTTATTAAAGAATAAAGAGCTAATAGTATCGATATGGCGGTTGTGAAAATAGCAACTCTGCCCTGCACACTAAGTACCTGAAATGCAAAAGCCCAAAACAGTGACTCCTCAAACAATTTAATCCTAAAAAGTCCTGGTTTCCTAAAAAAAGAAACTTCCATTATATTTGAACCCCCTAAATTGTAATTCTACTAAAATTATGCGTTTACATTTTGCGGTGCTATTTCTCTTTAATAGTCAGACTTGCAAGTCAAAAAATAAAAAATAAAACGGAGGAAAAAATTATGCGAAGAGAATACTACGCAACCCTACAGCTTGACAGAGCCAGTGTTTATCAGCTAAGCAGATTTAATAACTACACTAGACGATATTCACTTGGAAATTACGATCAGTCAGCACTGGCTGGGTTTTTGGGAGGCACAAGTATAGTGCTATCTATTGTCTCTCTGGTAGGAGGCACCATGACAGGTATCGCAGCCCTATTTGCAGGTGTTATATCCGCAATGTCTAATAGCGAGAAAAGCACTTTAGAAACTGTAATGCTACATGGCGAAGATGGTCTTGAAGATATCGTGGACCTCTTTGATGCAAACCCAACATGGCAAAAAGTAGAAATCCTAACTCCAATGCTTGAATTTGTCAATGAAGGGTTTCGAGTGGTACAAGGGGCACCTGAAATTCTACGTGTGCAAATAAATAATTCCTGGGTTGTATAGGAGCATATTGAAGGAGAGGGCGTTCGCCTTCTCTTTCAATTGTTACTACAAGTATTTCTGATATCTTCCGGCAGCGTGAGGTAAATGTTTCCGAAAAACAACATATCACCAACTGAGATCAGATTTTCACCATGCTTAAAATTATAACGCACATTCGCAGAGGTACTATTAATTGAACTTATAGAAAGCCTTGTAGATCTCTCTCCGTTAAAGTAGATGTCAAAATCAAAAAGGTCACCGCCGGTTTGAGCACCCGACCACCAGTGATTTCGTATGATAATTTTTGAAAAATTATCATAAAAGTCAACATCATCCCCACCTGTAATCAAGACATTGCCATATTCATCAGTGCTCGTAGCAGGCACTTGGGCGCTGGGAGACCATGTATATTCTGTTACATTCTCACCACTAAAAGAAAATTGTATGTAAGTATTATCTAAGTTTTCCGGCAGATACTCTCCCAAAGTGCCTGTTTCAAAATAAAACAAAAATATTGCAATATAGGCTACTAGAGCGACTGCAGGGACAATTGATTTCCATACGCTATAGTTCTCGCTTTTTGTATAAAACAGGCTCAATATTAAAATAAAAACGACTAAAGCAAAGGTGCCGATGAAAACAAAGAAGGGCAAGGCGTTGATTATTGATTGTAATGTGATAATTCCAATAAGTAAAAGCACAATTGATAACGGAATAGCGAGTGTTACAATTTTTTTCATAATACAATCCTCCTGTTAAATATTGTTTAGTGTAAGTGTGGCAAGCGACATCGAATTTTAGACTTTATATATACCCCCTTATTTGTTACTCCGACATAATCACCCGTTTGTGACATTGTCTTTTAATTTAGTCATTTAT
>CAYJAS010000141.1:0-2655 GCA_964367895.1 uncultured Oscillospiraceae bacterium
TATTTTTCTTCTAATTCTTTTGACCACCAATTCTCATAAGTATCTGACACTATTTCCTCCAAGGTCTGCCCCCTATGCACAAAGTCTTCATCCCAAAACGCTTGATAGCATGCTGCAAAATTATCAAAAATAAACATATCGAGCACTGAGACAACTGTTTTTTCGCCGGTTTCGGTGTTTACAAATGTGATAGTGTCTCCAATGTTGATTTCTTGCCTTTTTTCATCATAAAGTCGATATTCACGCTGTTTTTGACCTGATTTAACATTTTCAAAATTTGTTGGGAACAATCCCATTTCGTGATTCATTCTCTGTTTTCACTCCTATTATATAAAAATCAACCCAAGAAGATTATTATTTTTTCTTTATGCCATTATACCAAAAAATGCATTGTAGTTTCAAGATATATCGAGAGATGTTTCTGAACGCTCAAGAGCGTTCCCTACAATCGATGTTTATGCAAAATGATATGTGATTTTGCAATGAGGCTTTGGTCGCAGAAAAAAAAGGAGGAGTTAAAACCCCTCCCCCCGTACTATATAATGCTTAGTTCTGCGGTATTAAGATGGCACAAAGGATATAGGCTATCAGTCCGGTTCCGCCAAGCAGGGCAAAAACCGCCCAAAGTACACGGATCAGCGTGGCATCAATGCCAAAATATTCGGCTATACCTCCGCAAACACCGCTTATTTTTTTGTCGGTTGCGCTTTTTGTTAGCTTTTTCATTTTGTTTTCCTCCTGTATTTTAATTATAAAATAATTTAAACTAATTTTTCCGCCCGCTGCCGAGTGGCTAATTGTTGCCACTCGGCGTATTTGCGAGCGAATAAGTTAAAAAGATGGGCAATTTAATGATATCCCTTTTGAGTGGATATCGCAAGGGGCTTTTATCGCTTTTTTATGCGGACATCGCCACTGACCGATTTAAACTCATAACCTCTCAGGCTACCGTCACGATAGATTGCACTGCCGTGCTTGCTGTTTCCGTTGGTCATCAGGTTAAAGGCACTGCGCAAATCACCGCTTACCATGCTGTAAGTCAGCGTAAAGCCTTCGTTATCGGGAATGCACATCTGCACATCACCGCTGGTGGTGCGAAGCGAAGAGCTTTTGGGTGCACTGTCAAGCAGAAGGACCATGTCGCCGCTTGTTGTCTGGGCTGAAATCTCGGGGACATCGCCGCTGTATTCGATATCGCCCGACACGCTTTGCAAAATAATTCTTCCGCTCATGCGGCCGTTTATCTCGATATCGCCCGACACGGTCTGCGCCTTTATCACCTCGCCGGTGCATGAGGAAATCTCGATATCGCCCGACACTGTGTTGAGCAGGCATAGTCCAAAGGACATGGCGGGAATTGTTATGTCGCCTTTTGCCGTTTTAACCTCAAGCTGTCCGATGTCCATGCCGTTTTCAAGCTCGACATCGCCGACCGCTGTGGTGACCGAGATGGTGTTAAAAGCACGGCGTGGCAGGTAAATCTCATAATCCGAGCTGACCTTACCTCTGTTGAAAAACAGTGCACTGCCTGCATTTTTGTTGCCCTGCGTGACATGGAGCACCTTTCCGCGGACTTCAAGGGCCACACGGTTTTCCTCGGGCAGTGGCTTTTGCGAAAGTTCTACAACATAAATGTTGTCATCGTGGGATACGCCAAAGGTGACGTCGCCGTTTTCGGTGCGGATATTAAGCCCGTCAAGCTCGGCTGCTTCAATGCCGTAATCATGGCGGCATCCGTCTTCCGAAGCGCTTATTTCCATGCCCTTTAGGGCACCTGCTATATCGTTTGCAAAATCTTTTATCGGCCCCTTTGCCGCCTTTGTCGCCTTGGTGGCGGCGGTAGCAATATCATTTGCAACCCCTTTTACCGCCGGTGTAATAGTTTTAACCAGCTCTTTCATGCCCTTTTCAAAACCTTCAAATGCCGCCTCGAAATCAAAGGGCTGTTGGGGTGCGGAGGCATTAATATAGGTAATGATTTCATCTATATCTCCGACCGAATCAAGCAGTATTTCCATTGCCTGTTCATGCTCCATCCCCCGCTCGGTCATATCGCTGTATTTTTCGCAAAGATTGTCACACAATTCCTCGATAACATCGTCCTTTGTCGGGCAATCTACCGCTTTTGTAAGAAGCTTTTGCAGTTGCATTTTGATCTGCTCACGCATAACTACTTTTCCTCCCTGTTTACAATTAATCTGTCAAGCAGGCCTTTTGCCTGTTGCCACTGGTCAATACTCTTCGTGAGGGATTGCTTGCCCTCATCTGTGATGCTGTAATAGCGCCTGCGCGCACCGCTGTCACCGTCGCCCCAATAAGAGCTTATAAGGCCGCCCTGCTCCAGTCTGCGAAACGCCGTGTATAGCGTCGCTTCCTTTGGCTCATAGGCGCCGTCGGTGTGTTTTTTTATGTCTCTGCCGATGTTATATCCGTAACTGTCGCCACATGACAAGCAGGAAAGGATAATGGTCTCGGTGTGACCTCTAATGATATCTGCCGATAATGACATTGCTGCACCTCCATATGATGTCGGCGTTTCATCGCCGCTTTGCTTGATTGAATATATGGTAACACATGTTACTTCGCCTGTCAAGGTATTTTATGAAAATATTTTTATATATCTTATGCGCCAGGTCGGACAAGTATGCACATAGG
>CAYJAS010000141.1:2755-4316 GCA_964367895.1 uncultured Oscillospiraceae bacterium
GCCTTAATCAGGTTTGTCGTTCCAACTTTGCCGCCCGGCGCACCTGCCGTTATGACTACTGTGTCTCCGGGTTCGACTATGCCCTCTTTGCGTGCGCACTCTACGCACAAGGAGAACATGCGATCGGTGGAGTCTGCAAGTCCCGAAAGGTAGGGATGTACTCCCCATGATATGGCAAGCTGACGGCGAATACGCTCGGTGGTGGTTATTGCGATTATCGGGCAGGCAGGTCTAAAGCGAGAAATTACTCGTGCGCTGTTTCCTGAGTTTGTCGCTGCGAGAATTACTTTTGCATCTAAGTCCAGCGCTGCAAGACAGCAGGTATGGCTTATCGCATCGCTTATTGTATGTCCGACCGACAAAGTGGTGCGCATAAAGCGCTGACGATAATTTATTGACGCTTCTGTTGCTCTGATTATCTCGTCCATAATGCGCAGTGCTTCAATCGGATATTTTCCGCCTGCCGTTTCGCCCGACAGCATTACACAGCTTGTGCCGTCAAAAACGGCATTTGCAACGTCGGATACCTCCGCTCTCGTCGGACGGGGATTTTTAGTCATCGATTCAAGCATTTGGGTGGCTATGATAACCGGTCTGCCCGAAGCAATGCAACGTGTGATCATATCCTTTTGCAGCACGGGCACGTCCCACGCCGGTATCTCAACGCCGAGATCTCCGCGCGCTACCATTACACCGTCAGAAGCTTCTATGATGGCGTCTAAGTTGTCAACGCCCTCACGGTTTTCTATCTTGGCTATGATTTTTATGCCCTCACCACCGTGTTTTTCAAGTTCGGCACGGATTTCGGCTATATCAGAGACATTTCTGACAAAAGAGGCGGCTATAAAGTCAAAATCATGCTCTACGGCAAATCGAAGGTCATCTCTGTCCTTGTCGGTCATATAAGGCAGTAAAATCTGCGCATTGGGCAGGTTCATGCTCTTATTGCTCGACAGTGCGCCACCATTGATGATTTTGCAAATTATATCTTGACCTTTTATCTCGGATACCGTCAGTTCTATCAGGCCGTCATCTATCAGCACGCAATCGCCCGGTTTGAGCTCTTCGTGCAGTTTGTTATAAGTCACCGATGCGATTTGTGCGCTGCCCATTATATCACGTGTAGTCAGAGTGAAATCTTCACCCGTTTTGAGTTGTACAGGGCCGTTTTCAATGAGTTTTATGCGAATTTCAGGGCCTTTTGTGTCAAGTATCGATGCCACCGGCACACCGAGCTCGTCACGAACGCGGTGTAATTTTACCAGCTGTGCAAGATGGCTCTCATGTGTTCCGTGGGAAAAATTGAAGCGGGCGGCATTCATGCCCTCCTCAATCAGCTTTTTGATCATTTCCTCGCTGTCCACCGCAGGGCCGAGGGTACAAATAATTTTTGTTTTACGCATATTGTCCTCCTTTGACAATTTTATCATTTCCATTCCTTATCATTTTAATTGTATACCTCAATTTATCATTTTGCAAGGGTAAATTGAAGCCTTGTGTGTAGTTTGTGTAAACAATTGATTAAATCGGTGTGCATAAGGCAGAAAATTGCATTTTGTCG
>CAYJAS010000142.1:0-1685 GCA_964367895.1 uncultured Oscillospiraceae bacterium
ACTTTTTGGGGTCAAAAAGTAGGTTGCGGTGCCGCAATCGGCACAAACCCTCGTCCAAAACCTTTCGTCCGCCATTTGCGGAGCGACGAGGGCGTCGCTCCCTACAGGACGAAGGAAACGGCGGACGACCATATGTCGCCCATACAATAAATATGGAAAATCCGACAGTAAGTTCAAATCCCGTCACTTTATAAAATGGTAAAAAGGACACTACCGAGGTAGTGTCCTTTTGTATAAATATTGGTTGCAGGGAACGGTCTTGACCGTTCCGAAATATCGTAAAACTGTATATTTTCAATAATTTACGACGGGCGATTCGTGAATCGCCCCTACAAGACGGGGGATTCGGGCGGCCAATGACCGCCCTACAAAGAGGGGGCGAAACGGACAAGCTCTTGGGCTATAAGTTTATGCCCTTTTTCATTTGGGTGCATACCGTCATCGCATATAAGCGACGGAGCGTCGGCGTGTTGCAAAAAGGCACTGCGAATGTCTATCAGTGGCACCGATAGCGAGCGTGCGACTGCCATTATCGCCATATTATAGGTTTCATGCCAGCGATAAATACGCTGTACATCCCCCAGCCAATGTTGCACCGCTTTGGCATCTATTCCACGTGTCACCCATTCAAAAAAGCGTTGTGCGACGAGTGGCGGCAAAGTCAGCATGACCGGCTTACCACCCATCTCTCTCACTTGCGTGACCAAGCGATTGTACTGTTCCTTAAACAGCTCGGGTGAAACATTTGGCAGATGCTGTTTGTTTGGGCTGTCGGCCACTTCACCCCAGCGAAAATCGCAGTCGTTACCGCCGAACTCGAGAAAGATTGCGTCATACGCACTTAGGTCACACCCTAGCTTGCTCAGACGTTCATTTGCTTTGACTATCGTTTGCCCAAATCGGCCTTTATTGTCAACTATATCGCCTGTCATTCCTGCAAACAGACTTGTCGGTGTTTGCTCCGGGGTAATATATCTGCCACGCTGTTTGTCAAGCACTATTCCCTTTATAACCGAGTCACCCAACGCACAATATTTTTTCATAATTGCACCTCACAATTTTAATTATTCTTTTATCTAATATTCAATATTATATATCATTATATCAACCTTGTCAATAGTGGCTTTACAAGTTTTGATTTATGCTTTATAATACGCTTGGAGGCGATATGTATGAATGAATTAAAACAAGCATTTTCGGAAACAAGACCGTCAAGCTGGGAAAATCTGCCCGACATTGAGCTTTATATGGATCAGGTGCTCGGATATATGCCACGCCAGCATCTTGGGCTGTCATGCGGCGAAACGCTGACGGCGGCAATGATAAACAATTATATTAAGCAAGGCATTTTGCCGAGGGCAAGCGGAAAAAAATATTCTAAAGAGCATATTGTTGTGCTTACCGCCATTTGCCTACTCAAGCAGGTTTTGCCAGTTAGTGATGTTGGAGTTTTGCTTGAGCAGCTTGTCGGCGAGGGCGAGCAGGCGGAGGGTTTTTACCGCAGATATACAGATATGCTCAACGATGTGATGAACGACACGGCACAGCGCCTGAAGCAATGTGCCGACGATGGCGAAAAGGCATTGCTTGCCCTTGAGCTTAGCATGAGCAGTTATGCGGCAGCACTTGCCGCAAGGCAGATTGTTGCCGATTTGTAGTGGAAAGAACTCTGCTCTTGCCGGGGG
>CAYJAS010000142.1:1785-4307 GCA_964367895.1 uncultured Oscillospiraceae bacterium
TTCGGGCGGCCGATGACCGCCCCTACGGGTGGGGATTTTAAGCATTGTAGGGTACGCATTTCATGCGTGCCGTCTGCGGAATGCATATAATGCATTCCCTACAATAAATTGCCGATGTTGGGGGTTGTAATCAAGATTTGCATTTGATATAATGACTATTGAAAAATTAAATACTTTATGAGGTGACTATTATGAGCGAAAAAATGATGGATGCCATTATCAAAAAAACAGCAGGTGTCGGCCTTGAGCTGGCACGCGTTCCCGTTCCGGTACCCGGCCCGACAGAGGTGCTTATCAAAATCCTTAAAACCGCCATTTGCGGTAGCGATGTTCACATTTATGACTGGAATCAGTGGTCACAAGACCATGTCAAACCGCCGATGGTCGTTGGACATGAGTATGTCGGCGAAATTGTACAAATAGGCGAAGATGTTACCGGACTTTCGGTTGGACAAAGGGTGTCCGGTGAAGGGCATTTGACCTGCGGTCGTTGCCGAAATTGCCACAACGGCGATATTCAGTGGTGCAACGATACCACCGGTGTCGGTGTTGACCGTGACGGTTGCTTTGCCGAGTATCTTGCAATTCCCGCCAGCAATGTTGTCGAAGTCGACAGCGATTTGCCCACAGAGGTTGTCTCCTTCTTTGACGCTTACGGAAATGCAACACATACTGCGCTCATTCACAATCTTGTCGGCGAAGATGTGCTGATCACCGGCGCCGGCCCAATAGGTATTATTGCCGTCGGAATATGCAAATATGCCGGTGCACGTCGTGTTGTCATCACCGATATGAATGATTTCCGCCTCGATTTAGCCAAAAAAATGGGTGCCGATGCGGCCGTTAACATCAAAAACCAAGACCTAAAGCAGGTCATGCGTGACCTAAAACTCAAAGAAGGCTTTGATGTCGGTCTTGAAATGTCGGGTGCAGGCCCCGCTCTAAATCAGATGCTGAGCGTCATGCGCAACGGCGGAAGTATTTCACTACTCGGTATCGGCGATGCGCCGATAAATGTAGACATGAACACAATAATTTCAAAAGGACTGCAAATGCGCGGTATTTACGGAAGAAAAATGGACAACTGGCATCAGATGTCGTATATGATTCAGGGCGGTCTTGACCTCACCCCGGTCATTACCCACAGATATAATTATAAAGATTTCCAAAAGGGATTTGACGCAATGCACAGCGGACAAAGCGGCAAGGTTGTCCTGACCTGGTCTGAATAAAGTGACAATTTTTGCTTTGCCGTGGCTAAAACTGAAATTATTATTTTAGGAGTGAACTTTTATGAACAAGGCATTTGAAATCTACAAGCAGCAGCTCGAGCAAATCCGAGAAGCCGGAACATATAAAGATGAGCGTATAATCACCACACCGCAACGCGCGAGAATTGACACGACCAAGACACAGGGTGTGCTCAATATGTGCGCCAACAATTATCTCGGCCTGTCGAGCGATCCGGGCATTGTCGAAGCGGCGATGAACAGCTACAAGCAATGGGGCTTTGGCCTTTCGTCGGTGCGTTTTATCTGCGGAACACAGGAAATACACAAACAGCTCGAAAATAAACTCTCCGAGTTTTTGGGCATGGACGATACCATACTCTATACCTCTTGCTACGATGCAAACGGCGGACTTTTTGAAACTCTGCTGGGCGAGGAGGATGCCATTATCTCGGACGAGCTCAACCACGCCTCCATTATCGATGGTATTCGCCTTTGCAAGGCAAAGCGTTTCCGCTATAAGAATAACGATATGGAGGCGCTCGAACAATGCCTGAAAGATGCCGAGGGCTCACGCATCAAGATGATCGCTACAGACGGTGTTTTCTCGATGGACGGATATATCGCAAACTTGGTCGCTATCTGCGATTTGGCTGACAAATATGACGCTCTTGTCATGGTTGACGACAGCCATGCCGTCGGATTTATGGGCGAGCACGGCAAAGGTACACACGAGCATTGCGGTGTGATGGAGCGTGTCGACATCATCACCGGCACACTTGGCAAGGCCTGCGGTGGCGCAAGTGGCGGCTATACCTCGGCTCGTCAACCGATTATAGATTTACTCCGTCAGCGCAGTCGCCCGTATCTGTTCTCCAACACCCTCGCACCGTCAATCTGCGCCGCTTCGATTGCCGTTTTTGATCGTTTGATGGCTTCGACCGAGCTGCGTGACCGTGTGCACGAGAATACGAGATATTTCAGAGAAAGCCTTGCGAAATTGGGCTTTGACGTGCCAGAGAGTACCCACCCGATTGTGCCGGTCATGCTGTATGATGCAAAGGTCGCACAGGAGTTTGCCGCACGCATGCTGGAAAAGGGCGTGTATGTCGTAGGCTTTTTCTATCCGGTCGTGCCACAAGGCAAAGCGAGAATTCGCACACAAGTTTCGGCAGGACACAGCAAAGAGGATCTCGATTTCGCCGTGCAGTGCTTTAAAGAAGTCAAAGAGGAAATGGGAATATAAATTTTTCTGCATTTTTGTTTGACATTGTAGTTTTTACATGATATAAT
>CAYJAS010000143.1:0-1655 GCA_964367895.1 uncultured Oscillospiraceae bacterium
AGCGACGAGGGCGTCGCTCCCTACAGAACGAGGATACGACGGGCGAGTCAAGATTCGCCCCTACAAAAAAATATGCACCCGTATGGGTGCATATTTTTTATCCTCTGTCAACCGCCTCTAAAATACGCTCGACAATGCTTTTTCGCACAGGAATCATGCCACGGTTTGCCCTGCCTCCGTACACGTCGTTTGACAGCAGCGCAAATGCGAGATTTCTCACTGGGTCTACCCACATGCAGGTGCCGGTAAATCCGGTATGCCCAAAAGAGGGCGGTGACAGCGGAAATGAATGCGCCCCCACCTCAATAATGCGAAGCTGAAAGCCAATTCCACGCCTGTCCCAGCTGTTTTGCTGTTTAAAACTTGCCATATCGGCCACCGTTTTTGCCGTCAATATCCCATCTTTCCCGAGATAGCTTTGGGCAAAATCATTTGCCAGCGCCGCCACCTCCTCGGCGGTGGAAAATACGCCGGCATGTCCGGCAACACCGCCCAAAAAGTAGGCATTTTCATCGTGAACAAAGCCGTGAGCACGACCGCCACGCCACTTGCACATCTCGGTCGGTGCGACATTTTGGGTCTGCACGCCGCTTTCATGGCGAATGTACCCGGTGCGGCTCATTCCGAGCGGTTTGCAAATCAACTGCTCGACATGCTCGTCGAGCGGCTTGCCTGTCACACGCTCTATCGCAATTCCCATCAAAATCAAGCCCAAATCGGTGTACAACACCGTTTCGCCGGTTTGGTAGGCAAAGGGCATGGAAGCGATATGCCCCGGCACCTGCTCGGGTGTTTTGACCGCCTTTTGCAGCTCTACCCAGCCCATGCCCGAGTTGTGCACCAGCACATTTCGCCATGTCACCTGACCTGCATCGGCATAGCCGAGTATTTCATCGCTACCGGGCGCAAGGGCATTTGCCGCCGCCGTTATCGGCCGCTTGCCGACAAACTCGGGAAAAACGGCGCTCAAGCGGTCATCGAGCGAGAAAATACCACTCTCGCACAGCGACATAAACACCGTTGTGGCAAATATTTTGCTCAGCGAAGCGACATCATATCGCGTGTTTTTGTCTGCCACAGTGCCCAGCATGGGATAGCTTTGGCCGTATGCCTCACTGTGCACAATTTTACCGCCACTGTAGACACACAAGGTGGCCGACGGAAATTTTCCGTGGGCAATCAGCGTGTTTATATGGCTGTTCACTGCGCTAAAATCCATTGTTAGCCCTCCGTTTTTAGCTTGTCATTAATTTTTGCGATAAATTTTTCGCCGTGCACGATAAAACGCTCGTGAGTACCCTCACCGATTTTGCCCGAATTGTCGTGAGCCTGCACATCAAAGACCAGTCTGCGGTCGTCAATTTCAATCAGCTCGGCGCAAAATGTGACGGTTGCACCGATCGGCGTTGCGGCAAGATGCTTGATATTTACCACCGTTCCGACGGTGGTCATTCCCTCGTCCAAATCGGACTGGGCGCAAGTAAAGGAGGCGACCTCCATACCGGTTATCATAGACGGGGTGGAAAATACGTCCAATCCGCCACTTCCGATGGCCGAGGCGCAATTTTCCTGGGTTACCGCCAGTGAAAATGTGTGTTTGTTTCCGATTTTGAGCATAGTTTTGTATTCCTTTCAAATTATATATTGATATTTAT
>CAYJAS010000143.1:1755-4302 GCA_964367895.1 uncultured Oscillospiraceae bacterium
AGGTATATCAACCGTACATATATGCCAGCAGTAAATCGACCATCATGCCATAACTGCGTACACCGTCCGGCTGGCCTGTCGCCTTTATAAATGTGTCGTTGACCGCCGTGCCGACATCTCTGATGGGCGTTTGATATTTCTCGCTGTGCAAACGGCGCACTTGCAAATCAAACAGCACCTGCTCCGACAAGGTGGCATACACCTCGGCATACAGCTTGCTGTCAACCGAATTGAGCGCACTTGCGGCATATGAAAAGGCATTCAGCGCCGCCGAATATTGCAGGCGTGCATCGCCCGATTGCGAGCACACCAAATAGGCGACAAAATTGGCCTCACTTTCCGAGGCAATTCCACGGGCGTGAGCCGCTTCATGGGCTGCATTAAAAGCCACATGGGTCGCCACCGTGTCACCGCTTGTCACCGCCTCTGCCGTCCACGGGAAATAATACCCGGCTATGCCGACATAGGACATAAACACGCCCAGCATATTGCCCTCTTTGGGCGGGGTATCACTCACCCCCGCAAGTGACGGATACTCGGGCAAAATGCGCTCATAAGCCTCCATCACCGCCTGTGACAGCTCGGTATACTGTCCTGTTTGCATCAAATTATCGTCATCACGCGCCACCTGCTCGGCCGCCTCATTTGCATCAAAGGCGAGCTGAGAAAGGAGGGCATAAAGCTGTGTCGTGCTGTACTGTCCGACCGTTATTCCAAGCTGCTCCGCCAGTGGTGGTGCGCTGTAGTGCACGCCAAAGGTCAGCACAAATATCAAAACCACGGCGCACAAAAGGCATAAAATGCGCATTGCAAAAAGCGCAAGTGCGGCGGCACTTTTTTTGAAAAGATTAAAGCACAGACGGAGAAAAATAAACAGCGGCAGCAGCACTAAAATCAGCTCGCTGAATGGGCGAGTGGAAAAGGACAATGCAAAGGAGATTGCCGACGAAATATAAAGCGCAGCGATGCGCATTGCAGACGAAATCGAGGGCGAAAGTGCACAAAGTCCATACACAGCGGCCGACAAACTTAGCAAAACGGCGCAGATAATGGCCATTATGAGGCATTTTTTGCCTGTCGACAGTGGAGCAGGCGGAAGCACCGCCACAGGTTTTGTCCAGGGCGGCGGCGGTGGCGGTTTTTTTGCATTTATCTGGGCGCGTAAACTCAAAGGTCAAGCTCCTCCGGCAAAAATGCGCACGGCTTTGAAAGGTCAACCCCAAAGCGTGCCGGCAATTCTTTCTCTCCAAGCTCGGTCAAGTAATAATTGAGACGCTTGTCCTCCGAAACGGCAAACTCGAGATATCCGCACGAAACGCAATATTGCAGCATCTGCGAGCCGATAAAATACGGGCTTACACTTTTTCTGCCGACTATGCTCTCCTCAGTCAGCGCCATGGCGAGCGCCTGCTTAGACCCTGTAGAGTATTTTAAGTCGTACTTTTCGCCCAGCGCCTTTGCTATCTCATACATGCGCGTCGCATCGCCCTTTTTGTACTCGATTTCAAGCTCTTCAATCTGGGCTATCCTTCTTCCTCGCTCTGCCTGTCCATGGTCGCAAGCGATTTCAAAGCTGACCTTGTCATCTTCATACAGCGCCCATTTGCGCACAAAACGGGTTTTGCACAGCTCAAGCAGTTCGCATTTGAGCACCTTTGCCGCCTTGGGCGGTGTGTCCTTGTGTGCGGCGAGAGCATCGGCGCCGGCACGCACACTGCTTGCCGCCACTTCGATCTCTGTGCGTCTGAGTCCCATTTCCATTTGCTCGGGCGCACCTTTTAAGGTAAAAATACTGCGTCCGTTTTCGCTGCGCACACGGGCGCTCATGGAAAGCTCATACAGCTTTTGGTCTGCCGTGTCGTAATAGGTCGCCTGCATGTCGGTTTGTCCCCGTGCGACGATGTATTTGCTCAGCATCGGGTCTGCTACCACCGCCTGTGCAATATGCGGCGGAACCGGCGCAAACTTTATTTCATGTTCCATAAAATGCTTCCTTTCAAATGATATTTGCTTTGCTAATGTCCACTGTTTATATTCTACCATTTTCCGCCGATTGTTGCAATACGCTTAAATTGTTAAAATTATGCCTTTTCTCTTTATTAAATCGCCTGTCTATGTTATAATCTGATATGATACGACAAATATATATTTAATGCTGATTTAATGCTGAGGGGGATAATTATGCTTAACAGAAAAATTGTCAAAATTGACGGTTTCGAGTACATCATCGTCACCGAGGAATCGGTCGAACAGGTCGAGCGCAGTGCCAAGCTTGTAAACGATGAAATAAGCGCTATAAAGCAGGCGACAAATCTGTCCTCGGTCAAGGCGTGCACACTTGCCGCAATGAACATTTCGGACAAATATTTTAAAGAGCTGGACGGCGGTGACAATCTGCGTGTGCAGGTAAAGGAATATGCCAAGGATTGTTCACAGCTCCGTTCGAGCGAGAATGATCTAAAGCATGAAAATGCCAAGCTGAAGGCCCATCTTGAGCGCCTTAACACCCAAAATGACCAGCTAAACGCAAATATTGCAGAGCTTTCC
>CAYJAS010000144.1:0-4211 GCA_964367895.1 uncultured Oscillospiraceae bacterium
AGGCTTTTTGTAATTTGAAACTGCATCACAGAATTTCAAGATCTGAAACAAGCATGCGAACATACTCCTCACCTTTATAGTCAAAAACATCTACAGAGGCAACCACGGTAATATTGCTATCCGGTTTTGGGATTTCCATATCGTCAGAAAACTTAAGCTCCAAGCCCTGCGGGCAACACCCTGTTGCATCATTTATTATAATAAAATATATCGGTATCCCTTCGAGATCTAACGATTCATAAAAAGTTCCGTTCATTCTAAATGTATTGCCGACATAGTCATCATAATTCATCATCAAGTCAAATACCTGTGCATAAATCACGGTGGAACTCATTTGCAAAAAATCAAAATCTACATCTGAATCCAGAGTTGTATTTTCCGGGCTGATATTAACATCGTTCCCGTCTGCATCTTTGACGGTTACTGTATAATCGTCAGATACTGAAATTGAATCTTGATCGACAGAACTCCCTTGAACATCTTGCTCTGAAGCGCAAGATGACATCAATAAACACATAATCATTGTTAAAGCTGTGATAGATATTTTTTTCATTTTCGCACACCAAACTTCCCTATAAAACAAGCAATTGCAAACACCCCAATATTCATTGTGACGATTGTACTTCCTACAGGGGTGCCGTAAAGTATGGAAATAATAATCCCTATAAATGCACAAAATACAGATATTATTGATGAAGATATAATTACCGCTCTAAAGTTTTTAAATACTCGCATAGAAGAAAGTGCCGGGAAAATTACAAGTGCGCTGATCAGCAGTGAGCCAACTAAATTCATCGCAACAACAATAACGGCGGCAATAGTGACCGCAATTATTAAATTGTATATTTCAGTCTTTATTCCGCTTGCCTTAGCAAATGTTTCATCGAAGGTAACCGAAAATATTTTATTGTAAAAAAGCAAAAATACTATAACAACAAATGATGATAAAATGACACTTGTTGTAACATCGGCCATTGTAAGGGTTAAAATAGATGTCGAGCCGAACAATGTTGTGCATACATCGCCCGCTAAATTAGAAGAAACTTGAAAGACATTCATAAGCAGATATCCGACGGCAAGTGAACCGACAGACATCATTGCGATGGCTGCATCTCCGTTTATTTTTGTATTTTGCCCGATTCTCAAAAGCATCACAGCACTTAATGCTGTGATGGGAAATACCAGTGCATCTTGGTTGGCTATCTCCAGCACAGAGGCAACAGCTATCGCACCAAAGGCAATATGCGAAAGACCGTCACCGATGTAAGATAGCCTTTTCAGCACGAGTGTTGTTCCAAGTAAAGAGGAGCAAAATGCAATTAAAATTCCCACAATAAAGGCGTAAATAACAAATGGATAAGAAAGATATGATAATAAAGAATCTAACATTAATTACTTGCCTCCTTGTAAGCAGATGCAGTCACACAATTGACACCGCAATTATTTAGGCACAGCACCAAACTCGCATCGGAAATGGCTTCATTAAGATTATGGGTTATCATAACAATAGTTATTCCTTCATCATTTAAAGATTTTATCAGCTTGTAAAACTCCGTTGTGGTTTCAACATCAAGTCCCGCTGTCGGCTCGTCAAGCAACAAAACTTTATTTGTTGCACAAAGCGCTCTTGCAAGAAGCACCCTCTGTTGTTGTCCACCCGATAATTCGCTGTAGCTTTTATTCTTTAGCTTTAATATATTGAGCTTTTCGAGCATTTCTTTGGCCAGTGCTTTTTCAGCTTTATTATAATAAGGACGAAAGCCAACTCGATTTAAACAGCCCGAAAGCACTACCTCGTAAACAGAAGCGGGGAAGTCCCTTTGCACATTTGTTTGCTGCGGAAGATAGCCGACAGATAAAGAGGTAGACTTGTCCCCAATGCTTATACTGCCTGAAATTGGCGGCAATAAACCTAAAATTGTTTTAATTAAAGTGCTTTTTCCGGCACCGTTTTCACCGACAACACAAACATAAGCCCCCTCAGGAATAGCAAAGTTAATATTGCTGTGTATGGGGACTTGGTTGTATCCTACACTGAGGTTTTTGCATATTATTTGCATAGTTATTGATATTCCTTTCATTTAGTAGGAGTGATTTATAAATTACCCCTACTTTCGAAGCTCTGCCCACTCCGGTTCGGTCGCGGTGGCACAAATTTTCGTTATTATATTAATTGGCGAGAGCCAATTTCAGTGTTTCTAAATTCTCATGCATATAGTTGTAATATGTAGCACCTGCCGCTATCTCTTCTTGTGTCACAGTTTGCATAGAGTGCAAAATGAGAGTTTCCGCATTTTTAGTCTCACTATTTTCGATAACAGTTTCTGCAAGCTCGGTTAACCCGTTGTCAATTATAAGAAGCTTTTCAACCTCTAATTCATCAATTTTTTCGGATAAGAATTTAACGGTTTCAAATGTTGCCTCGGTTTCAGCCGCACAGCCTTGGAAAGCCGCATAGTAATTGATGTCGTAATCTTGCATCATATATAAAAACGGAAACCTGTCTGCAAAAATCAATGTATCTCGTGCGGCTGTTGCTATTGCATTTTCATACTCGATATGCAAGTCAGACAGTACTTGGATATAATTTTCTGCATTATCTATATAGACAGTAGCGTTGTCAGGATCCAGTTTGGCAACTTCCTCTCCGATAATTGCGCAAATGGCCATTGCGTTGTTTAGCGAAAGCCAAACATGCTCATCATCGTGTGCGTGGCCTTGGTCATGATCGTGGTCGTGAGCATCTTCGTCATGGTCGTGGGCATCTTCGTCATGATCGTGTTCGTGAGATTGCTCTGCTGAATCAGACTCGGTTTTGGGTAGTATAATGCCAAGCAACGCGCCATCTGCCGCAAATTTAAAGCTGTCATTATCCTCTGTATATTCTACAATTTCACCGGTTGTCGGATGTATAAATCTCAATAGAGTGCCGTCCACATCCACTTCAAAACTGTCAGAGCGTTCATGAGTTTCAGTGCCATCTAAACAACAGGTTAACTCACAGCACGGAGCAAAAAAATCGTACATTTCTTCATCGTATGAAAACTCGGCACTCTCTGCGCTACCAACTTGCATTCCCTCTACCGTAACTTCTGCTTGTACCGAATCGCCCAAACTGTCCATGATATTAATTGATCTAAAGTTGTCATTCATGGGACTTGCAATTGTATCAGAAACCCAAGTCTGCGAGTGCCCTCCATTGTATATAAATAAATCTGCCGAC
This sequence comes from uncultured Oscillospiraceae bacterium, assembly GCA_964367895.1. Taxonomy (GTDB): domain Bacteria; phylum Bacillota; class Clostridia; order Oscillospirales; family Butyricicoccaceae; genus CAYJAS01. Next base: position 3,224 of record CAYJAS010000144.1, read on the forward strand.
GAAACTGTCACAATATCTTGCACACTGGGCTCAAAACTGTGCATATCTGAGCCGGAATCCAAAAGAAGGGTGACATCAAAATCATCTTTTCTGTCGCCTAACACTTGTAGCAGCCAATCGTATTCATAAAAAGTAGATGCTACGATGCTCAGTTTTCCTGTTTCATTTTGCCCTTGAGCTTGCCCGTCTGTCGTGCTTGCGCACGATGTCAAAAGCATAATTGCACAAAGTGCAATTGCGGTAATAAATCTCTTCTTCATTTTTTCTCCTTAAAAACAGTTAATTTAATTTTGCGAACATAGTTCACATTTGCCGTGCAAAAATACTCCTGAACGGTTAATCGAAAAATTAAAATCGTCTTTGGCCGCCGCAATCAAAATATTGGATATATGACGATTTAGATGATATACCGTTTCGCAAACTTCACATTTTAAATGTACAATACCCACACAACTTTCGGGATTAACATAATAATAAATTGCCTCAGAACGTCCTTTTTGAGTGAGTTTACATATTAAACCCTCTTGTTCCATATCCTTGAGGTTGCGATAAATTGCGCTGACACTAATACTCTCATCATCAAACTTCTTTAATATATCTGAAGCAGAGTAAGGCTGATGCCCACTGCTTTTAAATAATTCAATAAGCTTTTGCCGTTGGTCGGTTTGATATTTGCCCATCTTAACTCTCCCTTACATCATAAAATGAATTTGCGAATGATTTGCAAATTGATTGTACAACATAAAAATCCAATTGTCAACAAAAAGTTAGTCTTGTATAACTAAACTTTATTTTTCAGCAATAATTAAAGGGCATTCGTTATTTCAGTATTGTGCGGTCGAGTCTTGACTTGACCGCATTTCGGAACGGTCAAGACCGTTCCCTACACCATTATTTGCCACCCCCTGTAGGGTCACGGCTTGCCGTGACCGCCGAAAACCGCACAAACCACGGGCGGCCAATGACCGTTCCCCACAGGCGCAAAAAA
>CAYJAS010000145.1:0-4200 GCA_964367895.1 uncultured Oscillospiraceae bacterium
CTATTGCATGATTATCGCAGGGGTAAGGTCTTCGCCGCTCGCCTCGACTATCATATAAACAACCTCCATGCGGTCATTTAGCATGAAAATCGCGCTTTGCACAAATTGAGCACCGCTACCCTGAGACAGGTCATACAGTACCTCGGCGGACAGAGTTGCCATGCCGTCCTCTGCTATGTCGACGACCAATATCTCACAATCGGGCGCCAGATCGAGTACACGCTCGCCTGTGCCGTTTTGTGCAGTAATTGCGATATTCTCATCGTCTGCACCGCTTATGGTAGCGATGTAAGCTGTATCGGCGGCAATATTGCCGGCATACTCAGCCGCTCCGACCGAGTTTAGGGTGTAGGTGTCGGCAACTTCGATGTATGCCGCAATTTTGCCCTCGTCAAACTTTGCATCTTGCGGCATATCAAGTATCATCTTGATCTCAGAACCGTCGGTCAGCGCAGCCTCAATGACATCTTCGGCCTCATCGCCTATAAGCTCCTTGCTTTGTCCGTCGAGCAGCAGTGCAAATCCGGTTTGCGGTCTGCCACCGCCAAGGTCATTGGTTATAAGGGTCGCAACGACAACCTTGCCAAATCCGCTTTCGGTGTCCTCATATGCCCAGCTGTTGACCTCGCCGAGCACGCCTATTGTGTCACCGCCGACAGAAGCCATGCTCTCGACCGAGTATACACCGCCCTCGTTGACAAAGAATATTGTTTCCTCGTCGACACGTTTGCCGTTATAAAGGTCACGCTCGCTGTCATATGATGCGTCGTTTACGGTGCCGTCGTTTTCAAAGTCGCCACCGTGGATGTTGCGCAGATTTGCCATGTCGGTCAGTTCAAGTGTGCCGTCGTCATTCAGAACACAGGAGAAAATCAGGTCACCGCTTGTCGGGACAGCGGTTCCGGGCTCGCCGTTGTTGCGAATACCGTCATTGTCGGTCGGTTGCGGACCTGACATATCGTCTTCAAAGAAATGATATGCCGTCACATCTGCATCGTCCGGACCGAGTTTGTCATAGCCGTTGAGCGAAATTATCTCGAATACATCCTCGCTACCGTCTTCAAGCAGTAAGCGGGCTTCATACTTCCATGCGCCAAGCTCTTCGGAAACGGCACTTTGGAGCATGAGGGCATAGAAACTGCCTGCCTGCTGTGAAGCCTCGGTTTCCACTGCGTAGAAAATATTACCTTGGTAGGTGTAAACGGTAAACTCCTTGCCCATGTCGTCCGAGGTCAGAGCGGTGCCGAACGGATGCTCGGCCAGCTCGTACTCAAACTCTCTGTCAAAGGTCAGCGTATCACCGCTGATTTTGGTGAGCACACCGCTGTCGGTGAAAAGGGGCATGGTTTCAATTTTACCGCTCATCGGATTGTAAACAATTCTTGTAATATCACCCTTTGCAAGACGATATGTCTCGCTGACATCAGCGAAATCAATGTTGCGCTCGCTGAAATCACCGCCGAAAGAGCCCTTTGCGGTAAAATCAAGCTGTGCATCTTCGGTGTCATAATCGGTAATTTCACCGACAAGCTCCTCAATCAGATACATGAAATCGACCGTTCCGTCATCATCTCTGTCGATAACGGTCAGCATTGCGCTGACATTTTTGCCTTCAAATTGGTCGAGCAGATCAAGAGAGGCAGGCATAAGTTTCGCCGTCGGGTCGCCGTCTTCATCAATATTAGCGGTGAAATATCCACCGTCCGGGGCAAAGGTCGGGAAAACGGTCTGCATACGGCTTGGGTTGAGTTTTGCCTCGGCGGAGGTTATTTCATCAACCTCGAGCAGATACTCGTTTTCAAGCTCTATCATAGTATAATCGCTGACGAAAAAGGCATTTTCTGTTGTGCCGATCTCTGTTTTGATGTCGATATCTTTGAGCTGCACGGTTTCGGATACAGATTGTCCATTGTCAAAAACACCGTATACCTCGTCGTCGCTTGTCATAAGCAGCGCGACATTAAGCCCTAAAAGTGCCGAATCAATGGTGAAATTATAGGTTTTCTCGTCATATCTGTTGTTTGCTTCATCCCAAATATAGAACATGGTCTTGCCCTCTGCCGCAGCAGTTTGGCCGGTCAGGTTCATATATTGGTTTGCCACTGCATAGCCCTCTGCCACCTGAAGGTCATAATAATGCTCACCGACTGTGGGAGTGCTCGGGCTGGCCATTGCCGTTTGGTCAAGTCCGCCGAGGGAATAGCGAGCCATTTTGATGTCAAGTGCATTTGCAAACATAACGGCCGCCCACTGACGGGGCATGGGATCATTTATAGCAGAATTGACCCCTGTGAAAAGGCCTGCCTGCTGGGCATCTTGAACAATATTGTTATACCAGTCGGCACCGCCATACTGTTCAATGTCTGCGTCATAATGTGCGGCAGTGAGAAGCATTTTTGCAAGTTCAACACCTGTGACAGCTCTGCCCGGCTCATAAGTAGTGCCTTCGGCATTTGTACCGCCGACAATGCCGATACTATAGGCGTAGCCGATGTATCCGTCCGCCCAGGTGTGGGGATCGACAATGTCGGCAAACTTGTGGGAGCCCTCATACTGGTCGGCCAGTGTTTCACCGCCGTTTGCCAGAACGTAGATCATCTTTGCCGCCTCGGCTCTTGTGATGGTAGCCTCGGGGTTGAAGTTGCCGTTTTGGTCACCGCCCAAAATATTGAGTGCGGCAAGGGTTTCGACCGCCTCAAATGCGGCGGGGTCAATTTTGTCGCTGTCGCTAAAAGTCACGGCAAAGGCGCTGAAAGAAAATGCCATAGCCAGTGCCAAAGTTAGTGCCAGAGTCTTTTTGAAATTGCGCATGTTCTGTTCCTCCTTATTTTTGTTGTTCTATCTAATACCTGCTGAACAAAGTAAAAACACACAATTATAAAAGCTTTTGTTCAGTGGACATTATTTAAAGTATTCGCGGACCACTTCAAGTTGCTTAGGAATGTCAATAAACTGGGGACATTTTTCACTGCACACACCGCATTGTATGCACTCGGTGGAAGGCTCTCCGGCAAAGGGGTTTTTGCCGAATTGACCGAAGTTCTTTTTGCCGTCCTCATAAAAGCCCCAAATTTTTGCGTTATTATAGATTTTAAAATGCCTTGCCGGGCGGATTTTCTTTGGACATACATTGCAGTAGTCACAGCCGGTGCAGTAAAGGTCGCTCAGCTCTTTAAGGCTTGCGTTTGTCTTTGCATATCCCGCACGCTCTTCGGCGGTTGCAGAACATGCCTGCTCGACCATTGCGACATTTTGCTCGACCATCTCAACCGTTTCCATGCCCGAAATGCAAAGCGAAACAGGCTCGTAAGACATTACAAAGCGAAGTGCCAGTTCAACAGCGCTCTTGGCCGGGGTGTCATACTGCTTGAGCAGTGCGTCTCCACCGCTTGAAATGGTGCCACCGCCGACAGGTCCCATTACCATAATGCCCATACCCCTGTCCGAAAGCTGTTTCATAACCGCTTCATTGCGCTGGTCAATTAGGTTGTACTGGCAAAGCAAAGTGTCGAAGATGCCCTCATCTGCAATTTCGAGCATAAGCTCGGGCACATCGTGGAAGGAGAAGGAGATGTGGCGGATAAGCCCTTCTTCTTTGGCTTTGAGCATGTCGGCGCCCATTTGCATTTGTTTGGCATGGCTGAAGCTTTTGGAGTTTAGGGCGTGCATATGATAAAAGTCTATATAATCGGTGTCCAGCTCACGCAATGACATTTCAAGCTTGCGCCTGAAATCGGCCGGTTCTTTAAGCTCGCCGGGCGGAAGCTTGGAGGATATATAAATCTCGCTTCGGAAAGGCTTTACACCAAGGCCGGTGATGCGCTGGCCGTCACGGTTCATATACCCCCAGGCGGTGTCAAAAAGGTTTATGCCAAGCTCATAAGCGCGGCGGATAACGGCGACACCCTTTTCATCGTCCGCTTTGGCCTGCTCACCTGCGCCGACCATCGGTAAACGCATACATCCCAGACCAAGACGGGAAACTTTAGGGCCGTTTTTTCCAAATTGTTTGTATTGCATTTTGAAACCCTCCTAATTTATCATGTTAAGCTAATTTTAACACACATTTAAAAAAAAGCAAACAAATAATATGTTAACATCGATAGAAAAAATCAAATTACGACAGCAGTAAAACCGCCCTGAAAGGCGGTTTTGCGAGTGTGCAAAGCACCGAGCCGGCACTCGGGGAGTGCCGTAAAA
>CAYJAS010000146.1:0-4194 GCA_964367895.1 uncultured Oscillospiraceae bacterium
TGAGCGCCTTAACACCCAAAATGACCAGCTAAACGCAAATATTGCAGAGCTTTCCGCCCAGGTGGACGAGTTAAACGCCCGCCTTGCATCTAACCAAATCAGTTTCGAGTAGGGGCGATAAACCCCACCTGTAGGGGCGGTCATCGGCCGCCCGTCCATTGCCCGCCCTGATTAACATACGATACAACATTTTTTGGAGAATACCATGCCACTTGAACTTATGAGCCCTGCGGGAAACTATGAATCGGTGGTCGCCGCCGTCCGTGGCGGTGCCGATGCCGTCTATTTCGGTGCGCCCGATTTTAACGCCCGTCGGGGTGCAGACAACCTAAATGATGAAACCATGCTCGAGGCACTGCGTTTTTGCCGTCTTCGAGGTGTAAAAACCTACATAACGGTCAATACTTTAGTGACCGACAGAGAGCTTTTGCGTGCCCATGAGCTAATTTCCCGGCTGAGCTCCTCGGGCGCCGATGCCGTCATTGTTCAAGACCTTGGCATGGCTCGCATGGTGAGAGCGGCCGCCCCCGACCTGCCCATGCACGCCAGCACACAGCTTTCTGTGCACAATTTGGGTGGTGCAATTGCCGCTCAGCGATTGGGCTTTAGCCGTGTTGTGCTCGCCCGTGAACTGCCCCTTGACGAGATAGAGTTTATCTCCAAACATTCGCCCATCGAAACAGAGGTTTTCTGCCACGGTGCTCTGTGCATGTCGCACAGCGGACAATGCTATATGTCCTCGGTAATAGGCGGTCGAAGCGGCAACAGGGGCATGTGCGCCCAACCCTGCCGCATGTCTTACTCATTTTTCGGTGGCAGGCAGGATCATATGCTCAGCCTAAAAGATTTAAATCTGCTACCCTATCTCAATCGCCTTGAGCAGGCCGGTGTCGCTTGCGTCAAAATCGAAGGGCGCATGAAGCGCCCCGAGTACACCGCCCTGGTCACCTCTATATATCGCCGTGCCATAGACACCGGACTGCCCCCCACGGCGCAGGACATGCAAAAACTTGACCTACTTTTCTCCCGTGATGGGTTTACAGACGGATATTTGACCGACAATAAGGGTGAGCATATGTTTGGCATGCGCACCACCGAGGACGGAAAAGCGGCGCGTGTGCTATACAAAGAGGCGCAGGGCATTTACAAATCCCAGCCCGAACCGCCCTCTGTCGGCCTAAGCCTTTGCTTTACCGCAAAACGGGGACAAGATGTCCTTCTAAAATGCACCGACCAAGACGGCAATGTTTGGGAGGCCACCTCACCCGCTCCGGAAGAGGCGCTAAATCGCCCGACCACAAAGCAGGAGATTGAGGCATACCTGTCCAAAACCGGTGGCACGGTTTTTCGTGCCGATCGGGTGGATATTGAGCTTGACAGCGGTCTTCGCCTCGCCTCGTCAACGGTAAACGCCATGCGCCGAAAATGCACCGACGGGCTGACCTCCATTCGCCGTCGTGCCCCCGACCGCACCGAGGGACAATGGCAACCCGGTGTGCGCAGACTGCCCTATAAGGACAAGCCCGGACTGATTTTTTCCTTTACCTCGTGCGAGCAGATAACCTCTAAAGCGCTGTCAAGAAAGCCCGATTTTGTATATCTTCCGCTTGACGAAATTGTCAAAAAGAGCGAGTATGTACAGCGAATTAACACTACAATACCTGTCGCCGCCGTGCTCGACCGAATAATTTTTGACAAGCAATGGCCGGCAGTGCTGTCAGACCTGAAAACGGCAAGAACGCTTGGTATAGAGCATCTTGTTTGCACAAATATCGGGCAAATGCCCATCGTCGAAAAGCTTGGCTTTTCCCTTCGGGGCGATTTCGGGCTAAATGTCATGAACTCACAAGCCATTAAGGAGCTTCGCTCGCTCGGACTTGGCTCGTGCACCCTGTCTTTTGAGCTGAATGTCGCCCAAATGCGTGACATGTCGCTGTCGCTCGACTGCGAACTTATCGCATATGGCAGGCTTCAGCTTATGGTGACCGAAAATTGCATTATCAAGCGCAGAAGCGGAAAATGTATGCAAAATGCGCAAAATATCGCCCTTGTGGACAAAACGGGACGGCATTTCCCACTGCTTTGCAAGCCGGGGCATCGAAATATAATGCTAAACGCCGAAAAACTCTACCTTGCCGACAAGCTTCCGGAGCTGAGCGGTTTGGGACTTAGGCATTTGCGCCTTGATTTTACCACCGAAACGGCACACGAATGTGTCGACGTTATAAATGCCTATTGTGGCGGTGAGGAGCTTCGCTCGGGACGCACCACCAGAGGACTTTACTTCAGGGGGGTTCAGTGATGGACATTGTGAGAATAGAACGAGGTGGCAGAAAACCGCCTCTGCCCGAATATAAAAGCTCGGCGGCGGCCGCCGTTGACCTTTCGGCTTTTTTGGACGACCCGATTGTGCTCTCCCCGGGCGGTCGTGCCATGATACCGACCGGCCTGCGTGTCGCCGTGCCCGAGGGTATGGCAGGGCTTGTTTTGTGCCGCAGCAGTATGGGCGCAAAGCACGGCGTTTGCCTGTCAAACGGTGTTGGGCTTATCGACCCCGATTATCGTGGTGAGGTGCAGGTCGCCCTTCACAATACATCTGATGTGCCCTTTACCGTGTGCGACGGTGACCGCATCGCACAATTTATGCTGATTTCGGCGCCCCAATTTGCCCTTTGCGAGCGTGATGAGTTAAACGACACCGAGCGTGGCACAGGCGGCTTCGGCAGCACCGGAAAATAATTTTTAGTCGCAAGTACACCTATATTTACCCTGAAAGGAGGGCGGTTTATGATAATACTTGCCTCGGTTTCGCCGAGAAGGCAACAACTACTTAAGCTTATAACAGATGATTTTACCGTCGCTCCGCAGGACTGCGACGAGCGCTGTATTATATCCGCTCCCGAGGCTCACGCCCTCGAAATAGCCATGCGCAAGGTGCGCTCCGCCGCCCTGACACAAAGTGCCGATGCGACTATAATCTCTGCCGACACCATTGTTTCGTTGGGCGATATTATTTTGGAAAAACCGATTGACGCCCCCGACGCTGTGCGCATGCTAACCGCCATGTCGGGCAAAATCCATACCGTTTATACCGCCGTTTGCGTTATGCATGATGGACAGCTTCACAGTTTTTGCGAGGCTACGAAGGTTGAGTTTTATCCGCTATCACCCGAACATATAGAGCGCTATGTCGCCTCGGGCGAGCCGATGGACAAGGCAGGCGCATATGGTATTCAGCAAGGCGGAGCCCTGCTTGTAAAGCGCATAGACGGCGATTATTTCAATGTGATGGGTCTGCCCATAGCACGCCTTTACAGGCTTCTGTGCGACCTCGGAGTGACGGTCGAGGGGGATTTGCCGTGAAAATATTTAAATCCAAACTTTTTCTCTTTGCAGTTGCCCTTGTGGTGCTCTCCATTGTCTTCATGCTTTTTGCATATGCCTTTGGCGGCCCCACCGCCGTCAGCAATATAATGGGCAGTATACTGACCCCGATTGAGGGGGCTGTCGCAGGCATCGGCGATGCTCTTTCGGAGTTTTTCGGGTATTTCTACAGATACAGCGCTTTGCTTGAAGAAAATGCCGCCTTGCAAAGTGAGCTTGCCTACTATAAAAACCTTGAAACCCAGTATCTTGACGCTGTGCTTGAAAATGAACAGCTTCGCAAACTTGCAGGCATTGTTGAGAAAAACAGCGATTTTGTCTGCGAGATTGCCACCGTCGTTTCCGGTGCCACCAGCGGATTTGCCAGTGAGTTTTCGATAAATAAGGGCACCCTTTCGGGCATTGAAGTGGGCGACAGCGTCATCACAGAGCTCGGTTTGGTCGGCTATGTTTCCGAGGCAGGACTAAATTACGCAAATGTAATCACCATTATCAATATGGACTCTTCGGTCGGTGCCAAGATCTCTCGCACACGGCAAATTGCCGTTGCTGAGGGCGATTTCACCCTTGCCTCAGACGACAGACTCAAACTGGCTTACCTTGAAAATGATGCCGATGTCAAGGTGGGCGATGTCATTGTGACAAGCGGCACCGGAGGGATTTTTCCGCCCGGCATCATTATCGGATATGTCACCCATTTTGAAATAGAGAGCCACGGCATATCGAGTTTTGCGCAGATTGATCCGGCGGTCGATTTCGGTAGCCTGACCACCGTGTTCGTCGTCAAGGAATTTGAGGTCACCGAGTAAA
>CAYJAS010000147.1:0-2330 GCA_964367895.1 uncultured Oscillospiraceae bacterium
AAAATAAACCCGCCCTTTCGGGCGGGTTTTAAATTAGCTGAGTTTGTGTACGAAAATGCCGGAAAGAAGTTTGGGCTCAAACCATGTGCTCTTGGGAGGCATGATTTGATTTTGGTCTGCAATTGCAAACAAATCTTCCATGCTTGTCGGGCACATTGCAAATGCAACAGCCATACCTTCGGCAACACGGCGCTCAAGCTCGCCCAGTCCGCGGATACCGCCGACGAAGTCGATGCGCTTGTCAACACGGGGATCACCGATGCCCAAAATGGGGGACAGAAGGTTGCTCTGCAAAATTGCGACATCAAGGCTTGCAGTGACATCATTTTTATCAAATGTGCCCTCTTTGGCGCGCAGTTTATACCATTTTTTATCGAGATACATGCCAAAGGTGTGCTTTTCTGTAAGCTCGGTCTTGCCTTGCTCGTCATTGGTGAGCGGCTTGTCAAGGAGTTCAACAGTGAACTTCTCACCGATTTTCTCGATAAGCTGTTCGCTTGTCAGACCATTGAGGTCGGTGACCACACGGTTGTAGTCCATGCAGTAAAGTTGCTCGTCAGGGAAAAGCACGCACAGGAAGTAGTTGAACTCTTCCTCGCCTGTGAAGTCGGGGTTTTGAGCACGGCGCTTGCGTCCGATGCGAACGGCGCTTGCACTTCTGTGGTGGCCGTCAGCGATGTAAAGCGACTCGGTTTGACCGAAAAGGGCTTGAAGTTGTGCCATTTTATCATCGTCCGAGATGACCCAAACGGTCTGCTGAACATCTTCAAATTTGAAGTCGTAAACCGGTGTGCCGGCTGTTGCTTGATTGACAATCTCGTCAATTGCCTTTTGGGCACGGTATGCCAAAAATACAACGCCTGTGTTAGCATCGCAGAAATCGACATGGTTGCAGCGGTCTTCTTCTTTGACTGCACGGGTAAGCTCATGCTTTTTGATGACATTGTTCATGTAATCATCAATGCTTGCGCAAGCGACAAGACCGGTTTGTGCACGGCCGTTCATAACTTGGCGCCAAACATAGAAGCAGGGTTTTTCCTCTTTGATAAGGGTGCCGTCTTTGATCATGCCGTTGAGTGTTTCGGCAGCCTTTTCATAGACGATTTGTGCGTAATGATCTGTACCCTCGGGAAGATCGACTTCAGAGCGGTCAACATGCAAGTAAGAATGGGGGTTTCCCTTTACCATTTCGCATGCTTCCTCATAATTCATAACGTCATAGGGATGTGCGGTGACCTTGGGTGCAAGCTCGGGCGTCGGGCGCACGGCTTTAAACGGGCGAACTACTGCCATTTTCTTTTCTCCTTTAATGTAATTTTACTTAAAAAAATCAGTGATAATATCGACAATCTCTTGTCCGATGCGTTGTTGTGCCTCTTTGGTGGAACCACCGATATGCGGTGTCAAAGAGATAAGCGGATTTTTGAGCACACGCTCATTTTTGGTCGGCTCTTCTGCAAAAACATCAAGTGTTGCGCCTGCAAGCTTGCCATTGTCAAGAGCATCACAAAGCGCATCTTCGTCGATAAGTCCGCCACGAGCGGTGTTGATGATGTAAGTGGTCGGCTTCATCATTGCAAGCTCAGCGGCACAGATGACCGGCTTTTTGTCCTCGGGCATGGGAATGTGCAGTGAAACAAAGTCAGCATTTTGAAGCACTTCGTCACGGGTCATCGACTTGTACTGCTCGGGCAGGCCTTTGATTTCAAAAATATCGGTGTAGATGACATTCATGCCGATGGCAAAAGCACGCTTTGCAAGCTCTTGCGAAATACGGCCCATGCCGATAAGACCAAGGGTCTTGCCGGCCAGCTCTATGCCCTCATAGTGCTTTTTGTTCCACTGCCCGTCACGCATTGTAAAGTTAGCGGCGGCGATAAAGCGTGCCATCGCAAACATATGTCCGAGAGCCAGCTCGGCAACCGAGGAGGAGCTTGCCTTGGGTGTGTTGCGAACGGCAATTCCGTTTTGCTCGGCGTATGAAACGTCTATATTGTCAACGCCAACACCGCCACGGATGACCAATTTAAGTTTGCCGCCTTGTTTTGCGGTATCAATAATGGGCTGACGCACCTTTGTAGCCGAGCGCACGACAAGCACATCATATTCGTGTAGCTTTGCACCCAGCTCCTCGGGCGGATAAAACTGCATGTCAACGCTGTGTCCAAGATCTTTAAGCGATTGTGCCGCTGAGGCCTCAATGCCATCGGATGCGAGTATTTTAAGCATAATTTTCATCCTCCGTAATTAAAATTTGTTGTTGTGAATAAGTTTAATATGTAGAGATAGCACACCAAAGGAGCTATCAACTAACAGTCAATAGCTCCCGA
>CAYJAS010000147.1:2430-4070 GCA_964367895.1 uncultured Oscillospiraceae bacterium
TAAAGGCCACGGTTTTTGACGGTTTTAGCACGGTCATAAGCACGTTGCGAGACCGATGCAACCGAGATTCCCGGCGGGAGGCCGAGGCATTTTTGTGTTGAGGTGATGCAGAAGTCTACGCCCCACTCGTCAACTTTGATGTCAACGCCGCCCATAGAGCTAACAGTGTCAACACAGAAGATAACATTGGGGAACTCTTTAACCACTGCGCCGATTTCGTCTACCGGGCACATAACGCCGCTTGAAGTTTCGTTGTGTGTAACGGTGATAAGATCATATTCGCCGGTCGAAAGTGCACGGCGAACATCTTGCGGAGAGGTCGCCTTGCCGTCTTCAGCACGGAAACGGTCTGCCGGAATGCCGTTTGTGGTAGCCATTTTGTACCATCTGTCGCCAAAAGCGCCGATGGAGAAAACAGCGGCACGCTTAGCGGTGCAGCAGCGAATTGCGCTTTCCATAAGTCCCGAACCCGAAGTGGTCGAAAGAACTATGGTGTTTTCAGTTTGGAATACCTTTTTCATTTGGTCGCTGATGGATTTTTGCAGAGCGGTAGCAGATTTGCTTCTGTGCGAAATCATCGGTGCGGCCATTTTGGCGAGCACGTCTTCTCTGACATCGACAGGGCCGGGGATAAAGAGTTTCTTGTGCATTTTTTCATTCCTCCTGTAAATATTACATTTTTATCGAATTTTACTTGTATATTGTGCACTTATATACTATCATTGTTATAGGGAATAAACAACTAAAAAAAGCAAACACAAATCACTTCTCGTAAATTGCACAATTTTACTTTGTTTTTTTATACAAATTGCATATTTTTACTTAGAAAACCTGCTTTTTTAGAAATAATTACAGCGAACGGAGGAGCTTGAATTGAAGAATTTGCACAAAAACATCACTTCAATTATAGGCAATACGCCAATAATTCGGCTTGATAAATTATCTTTGCATTACAAAACGAATACGCCGATTTTGGCAAAACTGGAAGGATTTAATCCGTCGGGCAGTGTTAAAGACCGAACGGCCTTTTACATGCTAAGTGCCGCGCTTGAGAGAAAGCAAGTTTTACCGGGTGGGGTGGTCATAGAATCGACCGCCGGAAACGGTGGAATTTCTCTTGCGATGGCCTGCGCCGTGCTCGATTTAAAGCTGATTTTGATAATGCCCGACGATGTCCCCGAACAGCATATCGCAAATGTCAGCATTTACGGTGCGACGGTGGAGCTTTTCCATAGCAGCGGCGGTGCCTCTGCGGCGCAACAACTAATGGCGCAACTTCTCGACAGGCACAAAGGGGCTTATGTACCCAAGCAGTTTGAAAATGAAGATGCCGTAAAGGCACATCGAGAGGGCACGGCTAAGGAAATTCTTGACACCCTCGGCGCAGTCGATTATTTTATTGCGGGAGTGGGAACCGGTGCGACCATCACAGGGTGCGGAGAAGCTTTAAAGATGCATTGCCCCGACTGTAGGCTGATAGCGGTTGAGCCGTCCACCTCGCCGGTCATTTCGGGGGGATTTGCAGGCACCCACACCTTAACCGGCATCGGGCCGGGATTTGTGCCCGAAATACTCAATTCATATATACTTGACGAGGTCATAAGGGTGCGGTCGGCAGACTGCTATGGCCTTACAAGAGA